>NZ_VSZV01000327.1:19003-53932 GCF_008919455.1 Rhizobium sp. PEPV16 | reverse complement strand
AAAGGCGGAAATATTCAAGCCGCTGCATAATGCCGTTCGCGGTGAAAGATGCCGCGAGACAGGCTTGTGGCTGATATCGTCCGACGTAACGGGCGAGCGCGACGGTCGCATCGCCTGGGGACCGACGGCGGTGCTGAACCGGCAAGGGCAGGTCATGGCGCAGCTCCCGCTGGAGGAGCCCGGCTTGCTGGTCTTCGACTTTCCCTGTGATGGACAAGATGCAGGGGCTCGACTCAAATGACAGGCACTGCGGAATTCGGAAATGTGCGAAAGTTGGATGGGGACTGTATCCCCACCCACTTCTCATGGCTGGGTTAGATCGGTTGGCCAACGTCAATGCGGTTGCCATCGGGATCTTCAAACACGAAGGCCCGCAATCCGTAGTCCTTGTCCTGAAGGCTCTTGATGATTCTCAGCCCGTATTGCTGGCAAACCGCGTGCAGGGCATCGACATTGTCGACCATCAGGTGGGCAACATTGAAGTCCGCAGCCTTGTGGTTCGGCTGCAAGGTGAGATGCACCTCGCCCTGATCGCGGTTCAGGATCATGAAGCCGACAGGATTGCCGTTCTCGAATGTTTTCTTGAAGCCGAGAACGTTGGTGTAAAAATCATAGGCCTTGGTCATGTCCTTGACCGGCAGCATGGCGGCAATTCGTCCGAAACGAACACCGTGATCGGCGATATCATTCATCGCAGAACCTCTGATTGCGAAGACGCAAATACCCTTCGGACGGTGCCGACAGAGATGGTACGCTCCGATGTTTCGATCAGCAGGACGGTGCCCACGAGCTTAGGTCTATAGCCTCGGAATCTTCTGCGGAAGAGGGGTAGCGAAATCCCCGCGAGATTTTTTCTGGGATCTACGACACTTGGTTTCAATGGGATAAGACACTGTTTGTACAGGGCAGCACTGACGACAACGCGCTTGAGGAATTGACTGAGATGCTCATTCGATACGAAACGCCTGATGATATCGATACGATCCATGATCTCACCTCGACCGCATTCAAGCCGATGCCCTACAGCGACGGTACGGAAGCGGAGATTGTCCGAAGACTTCGCGCGGCGGGCGATCTCAAGATATCGCTGGTGGCTGAGCAGGATGGCGAGATTCTCGGGCATGTGGCGTTTTCGGCGGTGACGATCGACGGATCGCATGACGGCTGGTTCGGACTGGGGCCGATATCGGTCAAGCCGGAGAGACAGCGGCAGGGTATCGGCAAGGCGATGATTGCACGGGGTCTCGACTTGTTGAACGAGATGGGCGCCAGCGGATGCGCCCTGATCGGCAATCCCGAGATCTACAGCCGTGTCGGTTTCAGCAGCGATGGACAACTGACGTATCTCGACCTCGATACGCGGCTCGTGCAAAGGATTGTCTTTCGCGGACCTCCGCCAAGCGGGACGTTGCAATTCGCTCCGGCATTTGAAAGCTAGAATATTCCGTTCAACGGCCGAAACTCCAAACCCAAGCTGACAGAGAAGGCGGCGACATGTACGAAGCGGGCGCGATGACCATTCGAACCGAGCGTCTCAAGCTCCGCATGCCTGGTATCGGCGATTTCGCCGCCTATGCTGAGATCATGGCGTCGCCGCGATCCGTCGGAATGGGCGGTCCGTTCGATCTACGCGCGGCGTGGGGGATGTTCTGTCACGACGTGGCGCTCTGGCAGCTTTTCGGGCACGGAGCGCTGACGATCGAGCTTGGCGAAACCGGCGAATGCGTCGGTCAGGTGGGTATCAATCACGGGCCGCTCTTTCCGGAAAAGGAATTGGGCTGGTTCGTCTACGAGGCATACGAGGGTAGAGGCTATGCGACCGAAGCGGCGCTCGCGCTACGCAACTGGGCCTTCGCGACGCTCAAGCTGCCGTCGCTGGTCAGCTATATCGCTCCCGGCAATGCGGCATCCGTTGCCGTTGCGGAACGGCTGGGCGCGCGCCTCGATCCCGTAGCACCCCGAACTGATCCCGCCGATCTCGTTTACCGTCACCTCGCGTCCTGAAACGCGGAACATGATCCCGGGCGTACTGCGATTGGTTGCAGACGTCTCAGTTCTTACATGTTGATCAGCTACGCGTCTGAAAGACGCTCGGCGCTGGAGGATATCGGGCTCTGCAAGAGATGGGGTATCGGATGACAGGCGAGAAGCGGGAACACTGGGACGAGGTCTACCGCACGAAATCTGCCGACAGCGTCAGCTGGTATCAGCCGACGCCCGGGCCTTCCTTGCGGGCGCTTGACGAGCTGCAACTGCCGGCAACGGCCTCGCTGATCGATGTGGGCGGCGGCGCATCGAGCCTTGTCGACCGTCTTGTCGAACGCGGGTGGCCCGACCTAACCGTCCTCGACATCGCCGCGCCGGCGCTCGAAGTCGCCAAGGCGCGGCTGCGGGATGAAGCCGCCCGCATCGCCTGGGTGGTTGCCGACGTCACGTCATGGCAACCCGACCGCCACTACGATGTTTGGCACGACCGCGCCGTTTTTCACTTCCTCACCGAGCCCGAGCAGCGGCTGGCCTATCGCCGCGCGCTCGAAACCGGCACGGCGCCGGGCAGCGTCGTGATCATCGCGACCTTCGCGCCGGACGGGCCGGAACGGTGCAGCGGCTTGCCGGTTCAGCGCTACGACGCGGTGGCGCTTGCGACCGAATTCTCGTCCACCTTCGCGCTTCAGCGTGACTGGCGGGAGGAACACACGACACCCGGCGGTGGCCGGCAGTCGTTCCAGTGGTGCGTTTTTCGCAGGCGCTGATGATCTCGTCTACTGCTGCCTCGTTTCCCGAGAGAGGAAGTCGAGGATGAAATCCGCCCGGTCGGCGACCGCGATTTTCGGCAGAATCACGACGTCGTAGCCCAGCGTCGGATAGATGGCGGCAAGTCGATCATATTCGGTGACCGCCTCGTCGAAGCCATGGCGCCGCTCGGGGTCTGTCGTGTAGATTTCGGGCCATGGCGGCGTGAGAAAAATCCTCGAGTGATAGCGGTGGGCGGCGCTCAATTTTTCCAGGACCGGTTCTCCGGTCAGGTGCTGCAGCGCTGCCGCCGCATCGATCAGCCCGCGATCGAAAAACGTCCAGCCGGTCTGCTCACGCGCCGTCGTGTGGTCAGCCATCGCCATCTCGATCGCGCGGCGGGCAAAGGCCGCCATGTCGACCCAGGGCAGGGCTGCGCCGTCGCCTTCGAGTTCCTGTTTGACGATCCGTCGGCCGGGCTCTTCGACGACGGCATGACCGCGGGCGGCAAGTTCCGCCAGCAGCGTCGATTTTCCGCCGCCGGAACATCCCGAAATCAAGACCGACCTGTTCATGATCGAGCTCCCGTCTCAGGCGGCCCGTCGGGCGCGCGCCAGGCCGTGGTCTACGAGGCGGTCGATGATTTCCGCGTAGGTGACACCACTTGCCGCCATGGCCTTGGAATACATGCTGATATTGGTAAAGCCCGGGATGGTGTTGATTTCATTGACGAGGAACCGCATGTCATGCGTCAGGAAGAAGTCGATGCGGGCCATGCCATCGCAGCCAACGGCTCTGAAGGCCTTTGCGGCCACGTCGCGCATGGCGGTTTCGATCTCCTGCGGCAGTTCGGCCGGTACTTTCAGCGCCGCACCTTTCTCGTCGATGTATTTGGCATCGTAGCTATAGAAACCGTGGCTTTCCGCCGGCACGATCTCGCCCGGCCGGGAGACGAAGAGTTCTCCTGCCGCATCCTCCAGCACGCTGAATTCGATCTCACGGCCGCGCACGAATTCCTCGGCGAGCAGCGTGCGATCGTGGCGGAAGGCCTCGGTAAGGGCGGGCGCGAATTCCTGGCTGGCATGGACCTTGGCGACACCGACCGACGATCCCTGGCGCGCAGGCTTGATGAAGAGCGGCAGGCCGAGCTCTCCTTCCAAGGCTGCCAGTGAAGGGGCGGCACCCTCATGGATCGTCACTGCGCGCGCCACCGGCAGGCCCGCCGCCCTCAGCAGGCGTTTGGCGATGTCCTTGTCGAGCGCTGCGGCCGAACCGAGGATGCCGCAACCGGCGAGTGGAACGCGGGCCACCTCCGCCGCGCCCTGTACCGATCCGTCTTCGCCATGCGGGCCGTGCAGCACGGGAAACAGGATGTCGATCCTCGCCAGCTCATGCGGCGCGCCATGAGCCGGGATCGCCAGCACGCGGCCGCGCCCACCCGGCACGAGGCAGATTTCCGTGCCTGATGAAGGTGCCGCTAGTATGCCATTCTCGAAACTGCTCAGCAGCCATTGTCCCTCGCGGGTGATGAAAACAGGAACGGCGTCGTATTTTTCGGGCTTGAGCGCGCCCATGACATTGGTTGCCGAGAGCACGGAAACCTCATGCTCGGCCGAGCGGCCGCCGAAGAGCACGGCAATGCGCAGCCTGTTTGGGGATGGGGTCATTGAAAGCCTCCGAAACGACCTGGTGTTGAAAGGGTCAGGCGTCGACAGATATGCCGCGATTGGCGAAGAAGCGGTCGAAGACGGCAAGCGGCAGCGTCACATCGACCTGGCTCGCCGCGTCGTGGCCGGACGGGTTGTGAAAGCGGATTGTTTCATCGCTGGCTGCCGTCACCAGCACCAGGTGTCCGCCTTTCGAGGGCGGCTCGCACTCCGGCCAGCGGATGCCCGAGTTCACCGAGGCGATGAAAAACCGGCGCTTCGCGAGATGCTCCGGAATGGCCGATATCTCGACGCCGGTCATCGTCTCCGCGCTAAGTCCGAAGCGCTCTGCTGCGAAGTGGACGAAGGGCGCGTAGATCAGCCCTTTGATCGATGCATCGATCTCGTTGACGACATAACCGCCATAGGCGGTGCAGGCGCGGGCAAGCTCGAGTGTCGGATGGATCTCGCCGCGGGCAGCAAGGATCATCTTCAGGCAGGCCATGCCGCAGACATTCACCGCCCAGCGCGCATATTCCTCGATCGTCGCGGCCCCAGAATGGCGCCAGAGTGGATCGCGCAGCAGAGCCTGCGATCCCTCGGCAAGCACCGGCAATGTCATGCCAGGTGTTTCCCATTGGCTGAAATAGGGCACGCCGCTCTGCTGCATCCTGTCGATATCCCCCGTGACTCGTCTCATGAGATGGCGGGCAATCTTGGCTTTTTTCGAACCGATGCCCCGCTTGCGAATCCAAAGGCTAAGGTGCAGTTTTCTTCAGGTCCACTTAATTAAAATAAGCATATAGGTTAGAAATTATGGCCGATTGATCAACCGGAGAAACGGGTTTGGATTTCTTCCGATTGCGCACGCTTCGCGAGCTCTCGCGCCGCGAGACGATGGCGGCGGTCGCCGATGCTATCGGCATTTCGTCGTCGGCCGTTTCCCAGCAGATCGCCCAGTTGGAGGACGAAGTCGGCATTGCGCTCGTCGAGCGGCGCGGGCGAGGGGTGACGCTGACACCGGCCGGCCAGCGGCTCGTTGTGCATGCCGACCGGATATTCGCCGTCGTCGAGGAAGCCAAGACCGATATTGCCGAGTTGCAGAATATCGTCGCCGGAGATCTCCGGATCGCCACCCAACCCTCCGCGGCTTCCTCCTTCATTCCCGCCGCAATGCGCCAGCTCGCCATCGACCATCCGCATCTCGACATCGTCATGACGACGATGGGACCTGCCGAAGGCGTGGCAGCGCTCCGGGCCTGGCAGGCCGATATCGTCATTGCCGACGACATATCGCTCGATCCGCATACGCTGGAGGGCACGGCCGACACCCTGTTCCTGTGCCGCGACCAGCTCTTCGTGCTTCTGCCCGCTGGCCACAGGCTGGAGAGCGAGCCCGTCATCGAACTCGCACAGCTGAGGGATGAACATTGGGCGCTTGACGTCGCCTCCAGCGCCTATTGCAGGGCCATCCGCCAGGCCTGTCGCGACATCGGTTTCGAGCCCGTCATCAACGGCTTCAGCGACAGTTTCGAAGTGGTATTCGCACTGGTGGAAGCCGGGTGCTCGATTTCGGTGATGCCCGGACTGGCGCTTCGAGATTTTGGCGAAGCGCTGGTCGTCAAACCCTTGGTGCCATCCGTTTGCCGTGGCATCCATGCGATTACCCGGCGCGGCGAGGTGCGTAACCCTAAGATCGCGGCGGTGCTCGATCAGCTGGTGAGGAGTGCGCCGCGGGATTTGAACAGATCCTGATTTTCACGCGAATGCACTCTTGGCAGGAGCGATCATATCGGGCACTCTTGGTTCATGATTATGGCAACTCAAGCAGCAGACGTTCGCGCACGCGACGCACGACTTACCACCACGGCCTCCTGATCGGAGCCGGGTTAACACTGCCGTTTGCTTTCTCCTTATTTGCCTTGAGCCACCGTCCATGGACACCAGATCGTTTTCAAAGCCACATCGCGCTTTTTTCGTCGGGCGCGTCGCGCAGATGTCTTGCGCCGCAACTCCGCACGCGCTTCGACTTAGCCGCGGCTGCCGGACGTCACCGGAGCACCGGCAGCCGTAGCAGCTCCTGAACCAAAGAACGCCTCCATTTTTCAGGACACGCCGCCGCAAAGCCGGCCGGCGCTGGAGTGATGCATGCCTTATGATCCCAAGACGATCGAACCGAAGTGGCAGGCCTATTGGGCCGACCACCATATTTTCCGAGCGGAAATCGATCCGGCCAGACCGAAATTCTATGCACTCGACATGTTCCCGTATCCTTCCGGTGCGGGCCTGCATGTCGGCCATCCTCTCGGCTATACGGCCACTGATATAACGTGCCGCTACAAACGCATGTGCGGCTTCAATGTCCTGCATCCGATGGGATGGGACAGTTTCGGCCTGCCGGCGGAGCGCCACGCGATGCGGACTGGTGTGCATCCCGATATCACGACGAAGCGCAATATCGAGACGTTTCGCGGGCAGGTGCAGAGGCTGGGTTTCTCTTATGACTGGAGTCGCGAGTTCGCCACGACCGACCCCGCCTATGTGCGCTGGACGCAGTGGATCTTCCTGAAGCTGTTCGAGATGGGCCTCGCCTATCAGGCGGAGGTCGCCGTCAACTGGTGCCCGGCCCAGAACGCGGTGCTTGCCGACGAGGAGGTCAAGGACGGGCGTTATGTCGAGACCGGCGATCCCGTCATTCGTCGCAGGATGCGCCAGTGGATGCTGCGTATCACGGCCTATGCCGATCGGCTGCTGCAGGGACTGGACGGCCTCGATTGGCCCGAAAACCTGAAAACCATGCAGCGCAACTGGATCGGACGCTCCGAGGGCGCCGAAATCCGGTTTCCGCTCGATCATGGCAAAGAGGTCATCACCGTCTTCACGACGCGCCCCGAGACCCTGTTCGGAGCGAGCTATATCGTTCTCGCGCCGGAGCATCCCGCTGTCGCCACCACCGTTACGCCGGAAGCCCAAGAGGCGGTTGCCGCCTATATCGCCGAGGCCGAGGCATTGGAGGAAGCGACGCGTACCGATGCTGGACGCGAGAAGACCGGCGTCTTCACCGGCGCCTATGCCGTCAATCCCGCCACCGCCGCCCGGCTGCCGATCTGGGTGGCCGATTACGTCCTGGCGGGCTACGGCACCGGCGCCTTGATGGCGGTGCCGGCCCATGATGCGCGGGACCACGCCTTTGCCTGCGCGCAGGGCCTGCCGATCATTCGCGTGATCGACAGTGCGGACGATATCGAAAAGGCGGCGTTTGAGGGCGAGGGGAGGATGGTCAATTCCGGCTTCCTGAATGGTCTGGCCTCGCCGGAGGCTAGGAAAGCCATCATCGCCTGGCTGCAGGCGAACGGCGCGGGCTGGCCTAAGGTCACCTATCGCCTACGTGATTGGCTGTTCTCCCGCCAGCGCTACTGGGGCGAGCCGATACCGGTGCTGCATCTGGCGGACGGCTCGGTGATGCCGCTGCCCGAGGAATGCCTGCCGCTGCTGCCGCCTGAACTGGACGACTATGCTCCGACGCCGGATGGCGAACCGCCGCTTGCCCGTGCGCAGGCCTGGGTCGAAACGATCGTGCCGGGCACCGACATTCCGGCACGGAGGGAGACCAACACGATGCCGCAATGGGCGGGCTCCTGCTGGTATTATCTCAGATTCCTCGATCCGGAGAACACCAGCAAACCCGTCGGGCGCGAGGCCGAGCGCTATTGGATGCCGGTCGATCTCTATATCGGCGGCGCCGAGCACGCGGTCCTGCATCTGCTCTATGCCCGCTTCTGGCATAAGGTGCTCTACGACATCGGCGTCGTTTCGACGGAAGAGCCGTTCCAGCGGCTGTTCAACCAAGGCATGATCCTTGCTCATTCCTACCGCGATGCGGCGGGCCGGTATTGCGCGCCGTCGTCCGTCGTCGAAGAGGAGGGCAGATGGTTCGCCGGGTCGGTCGAAGTGCAGCGCGCCGTCGAGAAGATGTCGAAGTCGCGGCTGAACGTTGTTAACCCCGACGATGTCGTCCGTCAGTTCGGGGCCGACGCCTTGCGCCTGTACGAGATGTTCGTGGGACCTCTGGACGCGGCAAAACCCTGGCAGACCGCTGGCGTGATCGGCGTGCGTCGGTTTCTGGAGCGTGCCTGGCGCATTGTCTGCGACGAGAGCGATGGATTGTCTCCAGTGGTGCTGGAGGCGGCACCCAGCCCGCAGCTTCTGCGCTTGCGCCACCAGACGGTGAAGACCGTGACGGCGGATATCGAAGCAATTCGGTTCAATACCGCGGTTTCCCGGCTGATGGAACTGGCCAACGCACTGACGGCGGAAGCAGTGCGTCCGCGCGAAGTGGTGGAGACATTCGTGCTGTTGCTCGCACCCTTTGCGCCTCACATCGCGGAGGAGTTATGGAGCAAGCTTGGTCACGGGGAAACACTGACATGGGTTTCCTGGCCCACCTTCGATCCCGCAATGATCGAGATGGAGACCCGCGAATATGTCGTGCAGATCAACGGCAAGGTTCGCCACCGCTTCGAAGCCGCCGCCGATCTCGGCGAGGCGCTGCTTGCAGCGGCGCGATCCGAACCTTCCGTTGTGGCCTTGCTCGACGGCAAAACGGTGGTCAAGGAAGTTCTGGTCCCGGGGCGACTGGTGAATTTCGTCGTCGAAGACCTGTGATGATCCAAAGCGGATCGTCGGATTTGAGCCCGACGGTCCGTTCCTTCAACCGACCACCTACCTACCACTCTCCGGCCAAGTCGGCTGGCTTACGCTCTGCAGCAGTTCCGGTTCGACGCCGTCGATGCGGGCGATGACGGCTTTGGCCATTTCGCGGCCGGCGTGGCGGACGTCCTCCTGGGCGGTGATGATCTCGGGGCGGATCCAGTTCAGGATCGGTACTGATTGTTTGGAGACCATGTCGAGATCGCGGCCGAGCGCCTTGCCGGCGGCTTCGATGCCGGCATTGACGGCGATTGCAGCACTGCCGGCTGAACAGACGATGCCGTCAGGTGCGTTGGCCGAGCGCATCATCACCTCGACGACGTCGCGGATGTCGGCGAGCGGGGCGTCGGTGTTGATGCGCAGCGGCACTTCCTCGGCGCCGTAATCATGCAGGCCGGTCTGGAAGCCGATGCGGATATGGGCGTAGTAAGTGAGCTTGCTCGGCGGCTGCAGCAGGGCGATGCGGCGCCGGCCGCGCTTGACGAGCTTTTCCACCGCCTTATGGGCGAAGGCCTCGTTGTCGAAATCGTGGAAGGGATGCGTGAGACCCGCATCGGTGCGCCCATGCGTGGCAAAGGGCATGCCGCGCTCGCTCAGCAGCCTTACGCGCGGATCGTCTGGCTCGATGCGTGAGATGATGACGCCGTCGGCCGAGCCGGTATCAAGGATATAGCGCACCGGCAGCATCGGGTCCTTGCTGTGCGAATGCGGCGTGATGACAATATGATAGGGCGTGCCGGATAGCACCTCGGAGATGCCGAAGACCATCTGGCTCGAGAAGCCCATGATCTCCTCGTCGATGCTGAGGACGAGGGCGATGACGTTGGTCTTGCCGGTACGGAGGCGCACACCCGCCCTGTTCGGCTGGTAGCCGAGCTGGCGGGCGACCATGCGCACGCGCTCCTTGGTTTCGGCCCCGATATCCGGCGCATCCTTCAGCGCGCGCGACACCGTCGTCACGCCAAGGCCCGTCATGAAGGCGATCGTCTTCAAAGTCGGGCGCTCGCGCGCTGCCGGCGTTGATGCCGCGTTCCCGAAATTTCCCTTGTTTTCCATCCCTTTAGGCCGTCCTGCGCGAATTGGTGTCGCTTATAGAGGCTTTTTCCAGCGTCGTAAGCCCGCCGCATGCCAAAATCGCACCTCCCTGAAGAATGCAATCTGTAACGATACAGTAGAAATGTCGAGTGCTTTTTGTTGTGTGCATTGCAACATTGTACGTCCAGGTTGAATCGGCAATCCGTGCTCTGTTTTATTGCGATTGCGAAGAGACTGAATTGGAAGGCTAAGTTCCTTGTGTAAAATTATTACGCAAATTCAAATTGATAAAGTGGAAACGCATGTGCGAGAACACCCGGCGTGGTATCGTTTCAAGGGGATGCAGTGCTCCTGATGTAAACAGGCAGAAGTAGCAATTCCGGTTATCACGGAAAAATTTGCCTGCGGGCAGTTGCGTGAGGAAATCGATTGATCTAAGTTTTTCCGGCAACGTTTCAGTGAGGGAGGAAAACTCATGAAAATCCGTCTAATGGCAGCCCTGCTTGCCACTTCGGTCGCGCTTCCGCTAGGAGCCGCCAATGCCACCGATCTTGAAGTCACCCACTGGTGGACGTCTGGCGGCGAAGCTGCAGCGGTCGCCGAGCTGGCCAAGTCATTCGACGCCACCGGCAACCACTGGGTCGACGGCGCGATCGCCGGCTCCGGCGGCACTGCTCGCCCGATCATGATCAGCCGCATCACCGGCGGCGACCCGATGGGCGCGACCCAGTTCAACCATGGGCGTCAGGCCGAGGAACTTGTCCAAGCCGGCCTGATGCGCGATCTGACCGACGTAGCGACCGCCGAGAAGTGGAAGGACATCATTCGTCCGTCGAGCCTGCTCGATTCTTGCACCATCGACGGCAAGATCTACTGCGCTCCCGTCAACATCCACTCCTGGCAGTGGTTGTGGCTTTCGAACGCCGCCTTCAAGAAGGCCGGCGTCGAAGTTCCGAAGAACTGGGACGAGTTCGTCGCTGCGGCTCCGGCTCTCGAAAAGGCCGGCATCATTCCGCTCGCCGTCGGTGGTCAGCCGTGGCAGGCAACAGGCGCCTTCGACGTGCTGATGGTTGCGGTTGCCGGCAAGGATACCTTCAACAAGGTCTTCAAGGACAAGGATGCGGAAGTTGCAGCCGGTCCTGAAATCGCCAAGGTGTTCAAGGCCGCCGACGATGCTCGGCGTATGGCCAAAGGCAGCAACGTCCAGGATTGGAACCAGGCCACCAACCTTGTCATCACGGGCAAGGCCGGCGGCCAGATCATGGGCGACTGGGCGCAGGGCGAATTCGCGCTGGCCGGTCAGAAGGCCGGCACCGACTATACCTGCCTGCCGGGCCTCGGCGTGAACGAGATCATCTCGACGGGTGGCGACGCCTTCTACTTCCCGCTGCTGAAGGACGAAGAAAAGTCCAAGGCGCAGGCGGTGCTCGCCAAGACCCTGCTCGATCCCAAGACCCAGGTTGCCTTCAACCTGAAGAAGGGTTCGCTGCCGGTTCGCGGTGACGTCGATCTCGCTGCCGCCAACGATTGCATGAAGAAGGGTCTCGAAATCCTTCAGAAGGGCAACGTGATCCAAGGTACCGACCAGCTGCTTTCGGCCGACAGCCAGAAGCAGAAGGAAGACCTTTTCTCCGAATTCTTCGCCAATCCGTCGATGACGCCGGAAGACGCTCAGAAGCGTTTCGCCGGGATCATCGCTTCTGCTGACTGATCAGCAGACTTGCTGCCTTGCGGGTCCGGCTCCCATGGGGGCCGGATCGGTCCGGACGGCCAGTGATCGTCCGGCGGGTGGCGGCGTCTCTCCGGTATCTTCAACAGGTTCGGAGATGGGGACGACAGACGGCGCCTTGCCGTTTTGTTACTGTCGCAGTTGCGATTGAGGAGAAGTGTTTATGACGGGTCAAGCGCGAGCAGGCCGGCCAAACAAGTTACTGCGCAATCTGAATGCCAAGATTGCGTCCATTCCGATGATCCTGACAGCGCTGGTGATCTTTGTCGGCGGCACGTTCTGGACGATCTTTTATTCTTTCACCAATTCCAAACTGCTTCCGCGGTTGAGCTTTGTTGGATTCGATCAGTACCAGCGCCTATGGGCGGCACCCCGCTGGGTGACGGCGATCGAGAATCTGGCCGTCTACGGCATCCTCTCGCTGATCTTCAGCCTGGTCATCGGTTTCATGCTCGCCGCGCTGATGGACCAAAAAATCCGCTTCGAAAACACCTTCCGCACCATCTTTCTCTATCCCTTCGCGCTGTCCTTCATCGTGACGGGCCTCGTCTGGCAATGGGTTCTGAACCCCGATTTCGGCATTCAGGCGGTGGTGCGCTCTATCGGGTGGACGAGCTTCACCTTCAATCCGCTTTATACGCCTGAAATCGTCATCTACGGCATTCTGATCGCGG
Source organism: Rhizobium sp. PEPV16 (assembly GCF_008919455.1). Taxonomy (NCBI): domain Bacteria; kingdom Pseudomonadati; phylum Pseudomonadota; class Alphaproteobacteria; order Hyphomicrobiales; family Rhizobiaceae; genus Rhizobium; species Rhizobium sp. PEPV16. The sequence continues at coordinate 41,405 of NZ_VSZV01000327.1, read as the reverse complement.
CGCTGTGGCAGGGAACGGGTCTCGTCATGTGCCTGATGCTTGCCGGCCTGCGTGGGATCGACGAGGACATCTGGAAAGCGGCGCGCGTGGACGGCATTCCGATGTGGAGGACCTATCTCTTCATCGTGATCCCGATGATGCGGCCGGTCTTTATCACCACGATCGTGATCATCGCCTCCGGCATCGTCAAGGTTTACGATCTTGTGGTCGCCCAGACATCAGGCGGACCGGGCATTTCCTCTGAAGTGCCGGCGAAATATGTCTACGACTACATGTTCCAGGCGCAGAACCTGGGGCAGGGCTTTGCTGCCTCGACCATGATGCTCGTCACAGTCGCGATCATCATCGTTCCGTGGGCCTATCTGGAATTCGGCGGAGGGCGCAAGCGTGGCTAATATAGAAGCTCTCAACACCGTTGCTGCCGGCATCGACGCCGTTGCGCCGAAGCTTGGCGACGGCCCCAGCGGCCCGAAACCACGCCCGGCGCTGTCGGCGCGCAACATCATGCTCTACGGCACACTGATCGTCGCAGCGCTTTACTATCTGCTGCCGCTCTATGTGATGGTCGTGACTTCGCTGAAGGGCATGCCGGAAATTCGTCTCGGCAACATCTTCTCGCCGCCGGTAGAGATCACTTTCGAGCCTTGGGTGAAGGCCTGGGCGCAGGCCTGCACCGGCCTGAACTGTGATGGTCTGTCGCGTGGGTTCTGGAACTCGGTGCGCATCACAGTGCCGTCGGTGATCATCTCGATCGCAATCGCCTCGGTGAACGGCTATGCGCTGGCCAACTGGCGCTTCAGGGGATCCGAGCTTTTCTTCTCGATCCTCATCATCGGGGCATTCATTCCCTATCAGGTGATGATCTATCCGATCGTCATTATCCTGCGCGAAATCGGCATTTACGGCACGCTGACCGGCCTCGTCATCGTCCATTCGATCTTCGGCATGCCGATCCTGACGCTGCTCTTCCGCAACTATTTCGTGTCGCTGCCGGAGGAGCTGTTCAAGGCGGCGCGTGTCGACGGGGCGGGCTTCTGGCAGATCTTCCTGCGGATCATGCTGCCGATGTCGCTGCCGATCTTCGTCGTCGCGATGATCCTGCAGGTGACCGGCATCTGGAACGACTTCCTGTTCGGTGTGGTTTTCACCCGGCCGGATACCTATCCGATGACCGTGCAGCTCAACAACATCGTCAATTCCGTCCAGGGCGTGAAGGAATACAACGTCAACATGGCGGCAACGATCCTCACCGGTCTGGTGCCGCTCATCGTCTACTTCGTGTCGGGACGGCTTTTCGTCCGCGGCATCGCCGCCGGCGCAGTGAAGGGTTGATCTCATGAATATGAATGCAAGCGTCTCCATCAAGGATCTGTCCCTGAACTTCGGCTCGGTCAGCGTGCTGAAGGATCTCAATCTCGACATTAACGACGGCGAATTCCTGGTTCTGCTCGGCTCGTCCGGCTGCGGCAAGTCGACCTTGCTGAATTGCATCGCCGGCCTGCTCGACGCCTCGGAAGGGCAGATCTTCATCAAGGGCAAGAACGTTACCTGGGAAGAGCCGAAGGACCGTGGCATCGGAATGGTGTTCCAATCCTATGCGCTCTATCCGCAGATGACCGTCGAGAAGAACCTGTCCTTCGGTCTTCGCGTCGCCAAGGTGCCGCAGGCAGAGATCGACAAGCGGGTGGCGCGCGCCTCCGAAATCCTGCAGATTCAGCCGCTCCTGAAGCGCAAGCCGGCCGAGCTTTCCGGCGGTCAGCGCCAGCGCGTGGCGATCGGCCGGGCATTGGTGCGCGATGTCGACGTCTTCCTGTTCGATGAGCCGCTGTCCAACCTCGACGCCAAGCTGCGCTCGGAACTTCGCGTCGAGATCAAGCGCCTGCACCAGTCGCTGAAGAACACGATGATCTACGTCACCCACGACCAGATCGAGGCGCTGACGCTTGCCGACCGCATCGCCATCATGAAGAGCGGCATCATTCAGCAGCTCGACGATCCGACGACGATCTACAACCGGCCGCGCAATCTGTTCGTTGCCGGCTTCATCGGCTCGCCGTCGATGAATTTCCTGCACGGCGAGCTGGTCAAATCAGGAGACGGCATTGCCTTTTCGGCCAACGGCGTCATTTTCTCGCTCGCTGCCTACGACGCTAGCGAGACGCTGCAGCCCGGCCGCAAGGTGGTGCTCGGCGTTCGTCCAGAACACATCAAGGTCAACGAGAATACCGGCGGCGAAGAACATGATGCCACCGTCGATATCGAGGAGCCGATGGGCGCGGACAATCTGCTGTGGCTGAAACATGCCGGTCACACGATGTCGGTACGAGTCAACGGCGCGCGCCGCTTCAACGTCGGAGCCAAGGTGAAGCTCAGCTTCGACATGTCTGTCGCCTCGGTCTTCGATGCCGAAACGGAGGACAGGATTTGATTGGCCGTCGGGTTCGCTACCGTGTTTTGGCGGCTGCTTGCAAGGCCACTGCTTGGGAAGCCGATTGATGCTCCCTCTGCCCTCATTCCTGTGCTTGTCACAGGAATCCAGGCACGGCGCGTCTGCGCCGTGAATGACTCTTCTCCAGGCAGGGAGTCTGCCGCGCCCAGGGACCTGGGCGCACTGGATTCCTGTGACAAGCACAGGAATGAGGGAGGAGAGGTGAGTGCCTCTCATGAGACAGGGCGGAGGACTTAACGCCCTCAGGAACGACAACTACCGGACGACGACCATGCGCCGTCTCTTTCAAAAACGTAAATCGGAAACGATATCGTGACGCATCGATCAACTACTCCCAACATCGACCTTTCCGGTTCGTGGCAGCTCGCCTCTGTCGACGGCGAGATCCGCACCGCGATCATGCTGCCGGGCGACGTGCACACGGCGCTTCACCGGGCAGGACTGATCCCCGATCCCTATTTCGGCCGCAATGAGGAGAAGGTGCAGTGGGTGGCCGAGCGCGAATGGGCGGTCGAGCGCAGCTTCACGCTTCAGGAGGTCGAGGGCGACTGGTATCTCGATATCGATTATCTCGACACGGTTGCCAGCGTCCACGTCAACGGCTTTCTGGCGCTCGAAGCCGACAACAGCTTCCGCCGCTACCGGCCCGATGTCTCCAGCATGCTGAAATCAGGCGATAACAGCATCCGCATCGTCTTTGCCTCGAACATCGCTGTCGGCGCTGCGCGACAGAAGCAGCAGCCCTTTTACATCCCCTACAGCACGGGCAACTCGCCGATCCCCGACGGCAACATGCTGCGCAAGCCGCAATGCCATTTCGGCTGGGACTGGAACATTGCCATTGCGCCGCTCGGCCTCTACGGGACGATCGCGCTGAAGAAGCTCGAAACCGCGCGTATCGAACATGTGGTCACCCGCCAGACCCACAATAACGACGGCTCGGTGGACCTCAAAGTGACGGCGACGCTGTTTTCCAAGGGACCAGACATTGCCCAGGTCTATTTCGACCTCGACGGCGAGCGCGTGCGCCTGGATGTCGGCGTCAATGGCGAGACGCATGTCAACCACCTGTTCCATATCGACAATCCGCGCCTCTGGTGGCCCTCCGGCAGTGGCGAGCAGGCGCTCTACAGGCTTTCCGTCGAATTGCCGACTGATGAGGTGACCAAGCAGATCGGTCTTCGCACCATCGAGCTGATCACCACGCCGGATGCATCAGGCAGTCGCTTCGCCTTCAAGGTCAATGGCCGCGAGATCTTCTGCCGCGGCGCCAACTGGATCCCGGCCGACGCGCTGTTTTCGCTGTCTTCGCCCGAGAAGACAGAAGACCTGCTGCAATCGGCCAAAGCCGCCAATATGAACATGATCCGCGTCTGGGGCGGTGGCTTCTACGAGCAGGATCATTTCTATGATCTCTGCGACCGACTGGGCCTCATGGTCTGGCAGGACTTCATGTTCGCCTGCAACCTCTACCCCTCGACCGAGGACTTCCTCGACAATGTAACGATCGAGGTCGATTACCAGGTGCGCCGGCTCTCCTCGCATCCCTCGATCGTGCTCTGGTGCGGCGACAACGAACTGGTCGGGGCGCTCACCTGGTTCGAGGAATCGCGGAAGGACCGCGACCGCTATCTCGTCTCCTATGATCGCCTCAACCGCACGATCGAGCAGGCGGTGAAGAAGGCGCTGCCCGGCGCGCTCTGGTGGCCGTCGAGCCCGGCGTCCGGTTATCTCGATTTCGGCGATGCCTGGCATGCGGATGGATCCGGCGACATGCATTACTGGTCGGTCTGGCACGAGAACAAGTCGTTCGACAATTACCGCTCGGTGCGTCCACGCTTCTGCTCTGAATTCGGCTTCCAGTCCTATACGTCGCTGCCTGTGATCAAGACCTATGCCGAGGCGAAGGACATGAACGTCGCTTCCCCGGTCATGGAGCTGCACCAGAAGAATGCCGGCGGCAACGAGCGCATCGCCGGCACGATGTTCCGTTATTTCCGCTTCCCCAAGGATTTTCCGAACTTCGTCTATCTCTCCCAGATCCAGCAGGGGTTGGCGATCAAGACGGCGGTGGAATACTGGCGGTCGCTCAAACCCCATTGCATGGGCACGATCTACTGGCAGCTCAACGACACCTGGCCGGTCGCCTCCTGGTCGAGCCTCGACTATGGCGGCCGCTGGAAGGCGATGCACTATCTCGTCAAGCGCTTCTTCCAGCCGGTCGCGGTCGCTGCCATTCCTTCCGACGACGGAAAGACGATCCGCTTCTCGCTGGTCAACGACACGCTTGCCGATGTCAGCGTCGACCTTTCGATCTCGCTGCTGACGACGCAGGGCGAGCGCCGGCACCTGAGAGACGTACAGGCCATATGTTCGCCGGATGCGGCCGTCACTGCCACGAGCATCGACGTTTCCGATATTCCCGAGGGAACCTTGCTTGCCTGGCGTTTTACCGCGTCGAACGGCACGGGCGGCGAGGGGCATCATGTCAACGGTACCTACAAGGCGCTGGAGCTGGAGCCCGCGGGGCTGACAGTCACCCACGAATATGTCGAGGAGAATGGTTCCGTCGACATCAACGTCACCGCTAGGGGACTTGCGCTTTTCGTGATGATCGAAACCGAGACCGACGGCAAATATTCCGACAACGCCTTCGATCTTGCGGCCGGCGAGAGCCGCCGCATCACCTTTACCCCGGCACGGCCGCTTGATCGTGGCGCGCTTCCGGAGTTCCGGTTCTACGACCTGTATTCCTGCCAGTCGGCGGATTGATCTTGCAAGAATGGGCACGAGGCCCAAGGAGAACATGATGACGAAACTCAGCTACCAGCTCTACAGTGCCCGCAACTTCCAGCCTTATTCGGCGATCTTCGAAAAGCTCGGCAAATCAGGCTATGCCGAGGTCGAAGGCTTCGGCGGCATCTATGCCGATCTCGACGATGCCGGGCTGAAGAGCCTTCGCGCTGAGCTCGACAAGAATGGCCTGGTCATGGCGAGCGGCCATTTCAGCCCCGATTTCCTGGAGAAGGAGGTCGAGAAGTCTCTGAACATTGCCAAGATCCTCGGCATGGATTCGATCTATGCGCCGCATCTCGCCGCCGAGGAACGCCCGTCCGACGCTGCCGGCTGGGCCGCCTTCGGAAAGCGCCTGCAGGAGATCAGCAAGCCCTACAAGGCTGCCGGCTACGAATTCGGCTGGCACAATCATGATTTCGAATTCTTCAAGCTGCAGGACGGCTCGCGGCCGATCGAGCACATCTTCGAAGGCGCGCCCGACATTTCCTGGGAAGCCGATATCGCCTGGGTGATCCGCGGCGGCGCCGATCCCTTCGCCTGGATCGAGAAGCTCGGACCGCGGATCACCGCCGTGCATGTCAAGGACATCGCACCGGCCGGCGAGGCGACGGATGAGAGCGGCTGGGCCGATGTCGGCCACGGCAAGGTCGAGTGGGCCAGGCTGATGACGGCGCTGCGCGCCACCAAGGCCAAGCACTACGTCGTCGAACACGATAACCCGAATGACATCGACCGCAATATCAGCCGCTCGATCGCATCCTTCCAGACCTACTGAGGCTTCATCATGACCAGGGAACTTGGCGTCGGCATCATCGGATGCGGCAACATCTCCACCACCTACTTCTCACTGGCACCGCTCTTCAAGGGGCTTAAGGTGCTGGCTTGCGCCGATATCAACGCTCAGGCGGCCGAGGCGCGCGCCAAGGAATATGGCGTCAAAGCGCAGACGATCGATGAGCTTCTCGTCAATGACGAGATCGACGTCGTCGTCAACCTGACGATCCCGGATGCGCATTTCCGGGTATCGAAGGCGATCCTCGAGGCTGGAAAACACGTCTATTCGGAAAAGCCGCTGGTGCTTTCGCTCGAAGAGGGCGAGGAGCTTCGCCGCATCGCCAAGGAAAAGAACCTTGCCGTCGGTTGCGCGCCCGACACTTTCCTCGGCGGCGCCCATCAGCTCGCCCGCAAGTTCATCGACGACGGCGGCATCGGCCGAGTGACCTCGGGCGCCTGCTACGTGATGAGCCCCGGCATGGAGATGTGGCATCCCAACCCGGATTTCTTCTTCCTGCCGGGCGGCGGCCCGATCCTCGATCTCGGCCCTTATTACATCGCCAACCTGATCAACCTGATCGGCCCGGTCAAACGTGTCGGCGGCATGACCTCAATGGCGTCGCCGACCCGCACCATCACCAGCCAGCCGCGTAACGGCGAGATCATCCCGGTCAAAACGCCAACGACGATCCAGGCGCTGCTCGAATTCGTCAACGGCGCCACGGTGACGCTGACGGCGAGTTGGGACGTCTGGTCGCATCGCCACGCCAACATGGAGCTCTACGGCACCGACGGCTCGCTCTACGTGCCGGATCCGAACTTCTTCGGCGGCACCGTTGAGGCAAGCGGCCGCGACAAGGACATCAAGCCGCTCGATGCCTGGGAGCATCCATTCGGCAAGATCAACCAGGAAAGCCCGAACGGGTCGCGCGCCAACTACCGCACCGCCGGCCTTGCCGACATGGCGATGTCGCTGATCGAGGGACGCGACGCGCGCTGCTCGCTCGACCGCACGCTGCACGGCGTCGACGTCATGACCTCGATCCTGAAATCGGGCGAAGAGGGTCGTTTCATCGACCTGACCACGACCTGCACGCAACCGGCCGCGCTTGGCATCGAAGAGGCGCAGGCGCTGTTGAAGTAGGCCCGCGAAACCTTATTGTCGGCGCGGGCGATGAGCCCGCGCCTTTTTGCTTCGATCGTTTGTTACGCGCAATTCCCAGGGAAAATGCTGCACGCTTTTCGCGGAATTGCTTTTAAGGATTGGGATCATGAGCTGGCAACCGGCCGCAGACCGCTATTCGAAAATGAAATATAACCGCACGGGCCGTTCCGGCCTGAAGCTGCCGGCCGTCTCCCTCGGCCTTTGGCACAATTTCGGCGGCGACACGCCGCATGACCGCAAAATCGATATGTGCCGCACGGCCTTCGACCTCGGCATCACCCATTTCGACCTCGCCAACAATTACGGTCCGCCTCCCGGCAGCGCCGAGACCGCCTTCGGCGAAATCATGCGCAGCGAATTCGTGGGGCTTCGCGACGAGCTGATCATCTCCTCCAAGGCCGGCTACGACATGTGGCCCGGCCCTTACGGCGAATGGGGCAGCCGCAAGTATCTGATCGCCTCCTGCGACCAGAGCCTGAAGCGCATGGGCCTCGACTATGTCGACATCTTCTATTCACACCGTTTCGACCCGGAAACACCGCTGGAAGAGACCTGCGGCGCGCTCGACCATATCGTCCGTTCCGGCCGGGCGCTCTATGTCGGCATTTCCTCCTATAATTCGCAGCGCTCGCGCGAAGCAGCCGCGATCCTCAAGCAGCTCGGTACGCCGTGCCTGATCCACCAGCCGAGCTATTCGATGCTCAACCGCTGGGTCGAGGACGACAGACTGCTCGATACGCTGGATGAGGTCGGCATGGGCTCGATCGTCTTCTCGCCGCTCGCCCAGGGCATGCTGACGACGAAATATCTCGGTGGCATTCCCGAAGACAGCCGCGCGGCGCAGAACCATTTCCTGAAGCGCGACTACATCCGCCCCTCGATCATCGACAATATCCGCAAGCTCAACGAGATCGCCGAAAGGCGCGGCCAGACGCTGGCGCAGCTGGCGATCGCCTGGGTACTGCGCGGCGGCCGTGTGACATCGGCGCTGATCGGCGCCAGCCGCTCGTCGCAGATCGTCGATTGCGTCAAGGCGCTCGACAATCTCGATTTCAGCGTCGAGGAACTCGCCGAGATCGACGTCTATGCCCGCGAGGCCGACATCAACCTCTGGGCCAAGTCCGCCCAACGCGAATAGTCACGTCAGGCCTGGAGGCAAGTCTTCCGGGCCTTTTTCTGCTATAATCTGATGTACGTACAGCAAAGCACCGCCGGTCGGAGGAGACCCTGTCATGATCCGCAATCCCATCCTGCCCGGGTTCAATCCCGATCCGTCGATCTGCCGCGTCGGCGCGGATTATTACATCGCTACCTCGACGTTCGAATGGTATCCGGGCGTGCAGATCCACCATTCGCGTGACCTGGTGAACTGGACGCTGGTGCGCCGGCCGCTGGAGCGCAGATCGCAGCTCGACATGCGCGGCAATCCCGATAGCTGCGGTATCTGGGCGCCGTGCCTGTCCTATGCCGACGGGCAGTTCTGGCTGGTCTATACCAACGTCAAGCGCTACGACGGCAATTTCAAGGATGCGCCGAATTACATCGTCACGGCACCCACGATCGAGGCCGAATGGTCCGAGCCGGCCTATGTCAATTCCTCCGGCTTCGACCCTTCGCTCTTCCACGACGATGACGGCCGCAAGTGGTTCGTCAACATGCAGTGGAACCACCGGACCGAAAGCTATGGCGGCTCGCCGAAATCGCCGGCCTTTGACGGCATCCTGCTGCAGGAATGGGACCCGGCGGCAAAGGCGCTGAAGGGGCCGATTAAGAACATCTTCGCCGGCAGCCCGCTCGGCCTCGTCGAAGGCCCGCATCTCTTCAAACGCAACGGCTGGTATTACCTCACCACCGCCGAGGGCGGCACCGGCTACGACCATGCCGTCACCATGGCGCGGTCGCGTAATATCGACGGACCCTATGAGATGCATCCGAACATGCATCTCATCACCTCCAAGGATCATCCAGGCGCGGTACTGCAGCGGGCAGGCCACGGCCAATATGTCGAAACGCCCGAAGGCGAGGCCTACCACACTCATCTTTGCGGCCGGCCGCTGCCGCCAAAGCGGCGCTGCACGCTGGGCCGCGAGACTGCCCTGCAAAAGTGCGTCTGGCGCGACGACGACTGGCTCTATCTCGAAAACGGAACCACCGTGCCCGATGTCGATGTGCCCGGCCTCTCCGGCGCGGTGCCCGTGGAAAAGCCGATGCGCAGCGAATATAGCTTCGATGGCGGCACGCTGCCCGCCGATTTCCAATGGCTGCGCACGCCAGAGCCCGCGCGCATCTTCAACCTGACGGATCGCCCCGGCCATCTGCGCCTGGTTGCGCGCGAAAGCATCGGCTCCTGGTTCGAACAGTCGCTGGTCGCTCGCCGTCAGGAACACCACAGTTTCCGCGCCGAGACCGTGGTCGAATTCTCGCCCGACACCTACCAGCAGGTGGCGGGGCTGACGCACTACTACAACCGCCATAAATTTCACGCACTTGCCGTGACGCTGCACGAAACACTCGGCCGCTGCGTGACAATCCTCTCCTGCAACGGCGACTACCCGAACGGACGCCTGAGCTTTCCCGCCGAAAGCGGTGTGGCGATTGCCGCCGAAGGTCGTGTCCAACTCGCCATGGAAATCCGGGAGAACGACCTGCAATTCTTCTGGCAGACCGAAGGCAAGGGCGCCTGGCAGCCGATCGGCCCGGTCCTCGATGCCGGGGTGATCTCAGATGAGGGCGGACGCGGCGAACACGGCTCCTTCACCGGCGCTTTCGCCGGCGTGTTTGCCTTCGATACGTCAGGTCGGGCGAAGGCTGCGGATTTCGACTGGTTCAATTACGACGAGATGTGAGGGGTGCACCTTTGGTCGCTTTCATTCGCAGTGGACCACGGAAAGAGCGAGCAGCGGAGAAGAGGCAGATAAAAAGAGAGCCGGCGCAGGGCCGGCTAAGACGGAACGCGGCTAAACAGGGGATACTGGCCGGTTCCAAGCACTTCGTGACTGAACAATAACTTTCACTACATGCCGAGGCAGCAAAAATGGGGCGCAACGAGAACACCCGGAGACGGCTCCGCAAAGGGGTGGGCGGCGGGGCGGATGCCGGTGCTGACCTCGGCTCTCTTATCGGGCACGAAGATCACCGGATGATGACATCTGAGACCAGCTGCCGCCTTTCTTTTCGCCGGCGAGGTCGGCTTCTCGCGAAGACCCGATGCCGGCTACGTCACCTGCGTCAGTGGGTCGCCTACGCCATTGGGCCAACTGTGTTGGCAGCACGTGAATGCAGTGTTCATGCGCTTAAGGATGTTAAAGCGTTACAAAGGGACTATATAGCGGGCCGAAGTAACTTCCGAGAATCCGCAAGAGTCCCGCATGGCCCCCATCATTTCCGTTCAGAACCTCACCAAGACCTACTCCAATGGGTTCGAGGCCCTGAAGGGCATCAATCTCGACGTCGAAAAGGGTGAGATTCTGGCGCTGCTCGGGCCGAACGGCGCGGGCAAGACGACGCTGATCTCGATCATCTGCGGCATCGCCAATCCGAGCGGCGGCCGGGTGCTGGTCGCCGGCCACGACGTCGTGAAGGATTTCCGTGCCACCCGCGGGATGATCGGGCTGGTGCCGCAAGAGCTCACCACCGATCAATTCGAGACGGTGTTCAATACAGTCAGCTTTTCGCGCGGGCTGCACGGCAAGAAAGCCAATCCTGCGCATATCGAGAAGGTGCTGCGCGCGCTCTCGCTCTGGGACAAGAAGGACAATATGCTGCGCCAGCTCTCCGGTGGGATGAAGCGACGTGTGCTGATCGCCAAGGCGCTCTCGCATGAGCCGGATATCCTTTTCCTCGACGAGCCGACCGCCGGCGTCGATGTGACGCTGCGCAAGGACATGTGGCATGTCGTCGAAGAGCTTCGAGCCTCCGGTGTCACCATCATCCTGACCACCCATTATATTGAAGAGGCCGAGGAAATCGCCGACCGCGTCGGCGTCATCAACGGCGGCGAGTTGCTGCTCGTCGAGGACAAGGCAGCGTTGATGGCCAAGCTCGGCCGCAAGCAGCTCATCCTCGATCTCACCGAACCGCTGAGCCGCCTGCCGGATTGTTTTGCCGGCAACGGACTGACGCTGGAAGCGGACGGCAACCGGCTGACTTATGATTTCGACGCTGGCAACGAACAGGAAAGCATTGCTGCACTGCTGACCCGGCTCGGTGAGAATAATATCCACTTCAAGGATCTGTCGACGCGGCAAAGCTCGCTCGAGGACATCTTCGTGGCGCTGGTGGGAGCAGAAAAATGAATATCGAGGCCGTCAAATCGATCTATTTCTTCGAGATGGCGCGCACGCGCCGCACGCTGTTGCAGAGCGTCATCTCGCCCGTCATTTCGACCTCGCTCTATTTCATCGTCTTTGGTGCCGCTGTGGGATCACGCATTCAGGAGGTGGAGGGTGTGTCCTACGGCGCCTTCATCACGCCCGGCCTGATCATGCTGACGCTGCTCGGCCAATGCATCAGCAACGGCTCTTTCGGCATCTATTTCCCGAAATTCACCGGCACGATCTATGAGGTGCTTTCGGCGCCGGTGGCGATGACGGAGATCCTGCTCGGTTATGTCGGGGCGGCGGCGACCAAGGGGATGATCATCGGCTTCATTATCCTCCTGACCGCCACTCTCTTCGTTGACGTCAGGATCGAGCATCCCTTCATGATGATCCTGTTCTTCCTATTGACGGCAATCACCTTCAGCCTGTTCGGCTTCATGATCGGCATCTGGGCCGGTAATTTCGAGCAGTTGAACCTCATTCCCATGCTGGTCGTGCCGCCGCTGACTTTCCTCGGCGGCAGCTTCTATTCCGTCAGCATGCTGCCGCCCTTCTGGCAGGCGGTCAGCCACCTCAACCCGGTGCTCTATCTCGTCAGCGGCTTCCGCTGGAGTTTTTACGGGATCGCCGATGTCAACCCGGCGATCAGCCTGGCGATGATCACGGTGTTCCTGGTGGTCTGCCTGAGAACACTCGCCTGGATCTTCAAGACCGGCTACCGGCTGCGGAACTGATCAATCACCCGAATACCCGCCATCGGAAAACCCGGTGACACCATCGGTTTTTTCCGTTTTTCTTCCGTTCCGGTCCGAGGCATCTGCTGCATCAGCCGAGAAGGAGATGACAGATGACAGACATCCGGATCGAAGGCGCGAAGATCATTATTGTTGGCGGCAGTTCCGGAATGGGGCTGGCACTGGCGAGGCGGTTGCTCGGGGAAGGGGCAGCGGTGACGATCGCAGGACGCAGCGAAGATAAGCTTACGGCGGCCCGCCGCAATCTCGGTGAGCATCCTGGATTGGCGACGGTTGCCGTCGATATATCGCGCGAGGAGGAGGTCGCGGCGCTGTTCGGTAATAGCGGGCCGGTCGATCACATCGTCAGCACGGCGGCCGATATCGAAGGCGCCTATCAGCTGCTGCCTTCGATCGAGCTTACGAGCGCAAAGGGTGGTCGAAAGCAAGTTCTACGGGCCGCTGCTGCTGGCGAAATATGGTGCCGCCCATCTGCCGCCCTCAGGATCGATTACTACGTCAGGTGTCGCGGCCTACCGGCCGGCGGCGCGTGGATCAGTGGTCGCAGCCGTCAATGCGGCACTCGAAGGCCTGGTCAGGGCGCTTGCTGTCGAACTGGCGCCGATCCGGATCAACGCGGTGTCACCCGGATGGGTGGATACGCCGATCTGGAGCTTCGTCGCCGGCGACGCCAAGCAGGCGACACTTGATGCGATGGCACAGCGCCTGCCGGCCGGACGCGTTGGACGGCCCGAGGATATTGCCGATGCAATCCGCTTCCAGATAGGCAACGAATTCACGACAGGCACTATCCTGCATGTCGAAGGCGGGCATCGGCTGGTCTGATCGGCGACAGGTGTTCGCTTGCCGATTGCAGCACGAGGGCGAGTGCCGGCGGCTGCACGCGCCGGCGGCGCCACATCATCACCAGCGATGTTGCGGGTGGTTTGCCCGGCCATGGCAGTTCGACGACGTTGCCCCGCGTTACGGCTGGGCCGACCGCAAGGCGCGGCACGAGGCCATAACCGGTGCCGGATGCGACGAGCCGGACGATCGTCGCGATGCTGTCGGCTTCGGTGACGATTGATGGTGCTGCAATGTGTGCTTCGGCAAAGGCCGTGTCGAACAGGTAACGGTAGACGCAGCCGGTTTCGGTGGCGACGAAGGGTGCGGTGCTCAGTGCCGCGAGGCTTGCGGGTGGTCGGGCTTGAAAATCGCGACCGGCAATCAGCACCAGCGGTTCGCTGCAGATGCGGCGTGTCAGGAAGCGCTCATTCTGCTGCCCCCGATCGAAGGTGAAGGCGATATCGATCGAGCCCTGCTGCAATTGTGCCAGCAACTCGCCGCTGCCGCCGACCTTGAGCTTGAGGCCGACATCTGGGTTCTTCTTGCGAAAGAGTGACAGCCACGGCGCCAGCCTTTCGGCGGCGATGGTTTCGAGCGTCCCCAAGGTGATGGACTGTCCGGCGTTGCCGGCTGCAGCACTGACGGCGGTCTTCGCCTCCTCGTTCAGCGCCAGTATCTCTTCGGCGTAGGTTTTGAGGACCGCGCCTGCGGGTGTCGGGACGACGCCCTGGCGAGAACGGAGGAAGAGTTCTGCGCCGACTTCCTCTTCCAACGCCTGTATCTGGTCGCTGAGGCTTGACTGAGCGAGATTGACCTCGGCAGCGGCGCGCGTGAGATTTTCGTGCCGGATCACCGCAAGGAATGTCTTCAATTGTCGTGGGTTCATGTCGGGCTCCGGAATGGCGCGCAGTGGCGCCTTGATGCAGGATATCAACAAAGCAGAAGGCGCTGCAACGCAGGAGCATTTGGCGGCGAACTGCTCATCTTGTGCTACGCGTATTGCGCCAGTTTCCCGTCAGGCGCGGCTGACGAGCAGGGCGCCTGAGATGATGAGGAGGGTGCCGGCGACGAGCTTTACGATGTCGAGCTCGGAGGCTTCGCCGAGAAAGACGGCGCCGATTGCCAGTGTCACCAGCACGTTGCAGCTCCAGATTGGGGCGAGTTTCGAGACGGGGACACCGTAAGTGAAAAGCGCAAAGCTGATGAGGCCGGTGCCGACGGCAAAGCAGGCGCCTGATATGGCGGCAAAACCGAGACCTTCGGCGGTCCAGGGGGCAGGGCGCCAGATAAGTGCGGCGATCAGCCCGGCAAGCGCGCAGGCAGCGCCGAAGACGATCAGGTAGACGGCGGAGCCGGTGGCTGATGTGGCGCTCTGCTTCTGGAAGATGGCGGTAATGCCCCAGAACAGGGCGGGCAGAACGCCGCCGATGACGATCGGCCAGAGTGAATTCATTGCAAAACTCCTGTCGCACCCATAGGTCAAGGCCTCGCCTGAGGCGAAGGCCGGCCGAACATGTGGTGCCACCAGACTAGGAGTTTCTTTTTGCTCTTTGTGGTCTTGTTGTTCTTCCGCTCAAGCTGCCAGATCCGGTCGTCGCCGTAAAGCGGCGGAACCGCAATTAATCGCGCATGCGGAGTTCGTCGGTCTGCATCTGCAGCGAGCCCAGCGTTTCCAGGAAGCTCATGCCGAGCAGGCTCTGGTCGAGCCGGCCATCCTCGGCGACGCTGGCTGCGACATTGTTGCGGATGATCGGGCCGATCGCTACCTGGTCAAGCGTGACAGGTGCTGCGCGGCCGCGGCCGTTGGCTGTCATGATAGTCATGGAATAGGTGAGGCGGGAGAGATCGATGCCGATCCTTTCGGCATCTTCGCGCGACAGCGCCACCATGCTGGCGCCGGTATCGACGAGCATCTCGACCGTCTGGCCATTGACCGCGACATCAGCTTTGAAATGGCCGTTCAGCAGCTTGTGCAGGATAATCTCCTGGCCGCCCTCACTTGTGGTTACGACGACGGCGCGGCCGGGAACGAGGCCGGCGAGCAGCCTGTTGCCGACGCCGAGCGCTTCCTGACGATAGAGGTAGACGGTTACGAGCGCCAGGATGATGACCAGCCAGATCATCATCTGACGCATCGTTTCACCGACACTGCGCCGGCTCGCCCAGATGCCGGCCGACAGCATCAGCGCGATCGGCAGCAGATAGACGACGCGGCCGAAGTCATCGCTCTGCAGGCCAAGGATCCGGCTGTTGTCACTGTTGAGGATCAGCACGGCAAGGCCGATGCCGATCACGACGAGGAAGACGGTCAAACGGATCATAAAGGCCGCTCCGGCCCACGGGTGAGGCTTGATTTCATATGGTTCGGCACCGTGACGGCGCCTGCAAGCCTTGCCGGCAGCAGCGTCATGATCCGCCTTCGCTCAGCGTCGGAATAGCTCGTCCAGCTGCCGATTTCCTGAAGAGTCCGGCCGCAGCCGGCGCAAAATCCGGTGGTGGGCTCCAAGGAGCAGAGGTGAATGCAGGGTGTTTGCATGAAGGATATATCGGAGTTTCAAAGTGCCGTGGCAAGGGCGCAAAGAGTGGCGATCTCGCAAATTTGCTGCGTCGCGCCCAGCGTATCGCCGGTGTGGCCGGCAAGCTTGCGGCGGATGAAAGCGGTGAAGGCAAACCCTGCGATGCCGGTGGCGAGCAGGCTTGCGACCAGCGGCCGCAGGCCGAATGCGGGCCAGATCAGAAGCGCCGCGACGAGGCCGGCTGAGGCGAGCGCAAACTGCATCGCCGCCTCGTCCGGCTGGCCGGTCGAGGCGGCCACGCCATCGGCCTTTGCCGGTGCCAACCGCTGCCAGTGCCAGGCGATGGCGCCGCGGCTGAGAGCCGCGACGGCGGGAATGGCGAGGGCTGTCGTGAGTGGCGAGGAATGGCGGGCGATCACAGCAAGCGCGGCTGCGCGGATCGCGAAGGAGAGGATCAGCGCTATCGCGCCATAGGTGCCGATCCGGCTGTCTTTCATGATGAGCAGGCTCTGCTCGCGGCTCTTGCCGCCGCCGATGCCGTCGGCCGTATCGGCCAGACCGTCCTCGTGCAGCGCGCCGGTGACGAGGACCTGGATGGAAAGCGCGATCAAGGCTGCCATCAGCGGGTCCGCACGCAGCCCCAAAAGGAGGAGGAGGGCAAGTGCGGGGATGAAGCCGATGACGATGCCGGCAAAGGGAAAGGCGCGCACCAGCCGGCCGAGCCTGCCGTCATAACCTTTGAACAGCGATTGCGGCATGGGAATGCGGCTGAGGAAGGCGACGGCGCGGGCGGTATCGACCGCATAGTCCTTGATCTTCATTCTGCTTCATTCTGCCGGAGGTCTCGGCTTATGGTCGCGGCGGCGCTTTTGGAGTTGTTCGCCTCGTCCGCCCGCTTTAAGAGAGTGGCCACCCGCAAAGAAGCTGATTTGCGGGAAAAAAACAAGAATACCCGGATTCATAGGAAAACCGCACAGATGAGCGTTTCAGGCCTGCCGTTCGACGATTTCCGTACCCTGCTCCGTGACCTGCCGGGGCCGGATGCCCGCGCGCTGGTGGCGGCGCGCGAACGTGACGCGCAGCTGACCAAGCCGCCGGGCGCGCTCGGACGGCTCGAGGAAATCGCCTTCTGGCTTGCTGCCTGGACCGGCCGCACACCTGCCGTCAACCGGCCGCTGGTGGCGATCTTTGCCGGCAATCACGGCGTCACCAGGCAGGGCGTCACGCCCTTTCCGCCAACGGTGACGCAACAGATGGTCGAGAACTTTGCAGCCGGCGGTGCTGCAATCAACCAGATCTGTGTCGCCTATGATCTCGGGCTGAAAGTCTTCGATCTGGCCCTCGATTACCCCACCGGCGACATCACCGAGGAGGCAGCGCTTTCCGAGCGCGATTGCGCCGCGACCATGGCCTTCGGCATGGAGGCGATCGCCGGCGGCACCGATCTGCTTTGCATCGGCGAGATGGGCATCGGCAATACGACGATTGCTGCGGCGATCAACTATGCACTCTACGGCGGCTCGGCGCGCGACTGGGTGGGACCCGGCACCGGTTCGGAAGGCGAAATGCTGGAGCGCAAGATCGCGGCGGTGGAAAAGGCGGTGGCGCTGCATGGCGACCATCTCGACGATCCGCTTGAGATCATGCGCCGGCTTGGCGGCCGCGAGATCGCGGCGATGGCCGGCGCCATCCTTGCCGCCCGCATGGAACGCATCCCGGTGCTGATCGACGGCTATGTCGCGACCGCAGCGGCGGCGGTCCTCAAAGCCGCCAATCCGTCCGCACTCGATCATTGCCTGATCGGTCATGTTTCCGGCGAGCCCGGACATCTTCGCGCAATCGAGATGCTCGGCAAGACGCCGCTTCTGGCGCTCGGCATGCGGCTCGGCGAAGGCACCGGTGCGGCGCTTGCCGCCGGTATCGTCAAGGCGGCCGCCGCCTGCCATTCCGGCATGGCGACCTTCGCCCAGGCAGGTGTGTCGAATAAGCATTAAGGCCGCGGTCGGCGCCGTCGATCCGAACGCCTTCGCTTGCGCGCCTCCAGTGGATTCGGTATTTGCGTATTCGCTCATCAAAGAGGAGACGGCAAAGCCTCTCCCGGTCTGTGATGCAACGGGAAGAGGAGAGGGCATCTTGACGAAGCCTGCGGTGACGAAAGAGACCGGACTTCGGCATTTCATCGCCGCCGCCAGCTATTCCTGGGCAGGCTTCCTGCGGGTGCTGAAAGAGGCGGCCTTCCGCCAGGAACTTGGCTTCTTCATCGTTTCGATCGCGGCGCTGGCGCTGGTGGGAGCCACTGCGGGCGAGATCGTCGTCGCGGTGCTTCTGTTTCTCGGGCTCTTTTCGATGGAGGCGATGAATACCGCCGTTGAAGAGGTGATCGACCGGATTTCGCCGGAGATTTCAATCGTTGGCAAACACGCCAAGGATCTCGGCTCCTTCGCGGTGACCTGTATGATCGCCGCCTGCTGCCTCTATCTCGGCTTCGTCCTCGGCAAACACCTGTTCTTTGGATCCGGTTGATTTCACGCGGGATCGGCCGGTGTCATCCGGATCCAAGTCTAAAAATTGAAGCATGATTTTGCCCGAAAACCGCTCACACTTTTCGGCATCATGCTTTCGCTGAATCAGGCAAAACTCTTGCGCTTGCGCGCGACGGCCTGAGCCTCCTCGACGGCCGGCAGGCTCTGGAGCACGCGCTTGGCGGGCAGGATAGCGATGACCTCGGTGCCCTCGCGAAGCTTCGATTTCAGCAGGAACTGACCGTCATGCTTGGCAAGGATCGCCTGGACGATCGGCAGGCCGAGGCCAGTACCCTGTTCGGCGCTTTTGATGGCGATCGAGCCCTGGCCGAAGGCCGACAGGACGACGGGAATCTCTTCTTCCGGAATGCCGGGGCCATTGTCCTTGATCGAGATGTACTGTCCACCGCCAGCTGTCCAGCCGACCTTGACGTGGATCTCGCCGCCCTGCGGCGTGAACTTGACGGCATTGGAGAGAAGGTTGAGCACCACCTGGCGCATCGACTTTTCGTCGGCCCAGATGGCCGGCAGCTGCCGCTCGAACTGGTCCGAAATGGCAATATTCTTGGCGCGGGCGCGCAGCTGGACCATGCCGATGCAATCTTCGGTGATATCGCGCAGCGATATCGCCTCCTCGCTCAACTCGTATTTGCCGGCCTCGAGGCGAGACAGGTCGAGGATCTCGTTGATGAGAGCGAGCCGATGCTGGCCGGAGCGGTGGATATCGCCCGCATATTCCTTGTAGGTCGGATTGGCGAGCGGCCCCATGACTTCGGCCGACATCACCTCGGAAAAGCCGAGGATGGCGTTGAGCGGGGTTCTGAGTTCGTGCGACATGGAGGCAAGGAAGCGCGACTTGGCGAGGTTCGCCTCTTCGGCGCGACGGCGAGCCTCGTCCGACATCGATTTCGCCACTTCCAGCTCGGCGATCAGGTCGTCCTTCTCCGATTGGTAGGAAAGGATTCTGAGGTTCGACTTGAAGAGCCGGTCGCTGATATAATTGAAGAAGACGAGGGTGGTGGTGAAGAGCCCCGTGAGGCTGATTTCGAGCAGGTCGCGCGACAGGCCGCTCTTGGCGGCAAGCGCCAGGACCGCCGGCGAGAAGGCGGCGAGCACGGCGGGCGTCAGCATGAAGTTCGACATCGCCGTGACGGAGAGCGCGATCAGCAGAGTGGCGCCCTTATAAAGAATGAAGCTCGACTGCTCGCAGGTGTCGCAGCCCTGCAATGCGAAGACGGCCCAGCAGCAGCCAATCAGGAACTGGCTGGAGAGCAGCAGGCGGCGCCATTTGCGGGCGCTCTCGGCGGTGATCTCCTGCCGGCGCGCGCGCCTTGCAAGCAGGATATTGCCGGCGTGACAGGTGAGTGTCAGCAGCGCCCAGAAGATCAATTGCGTGTTCTGGGTGAAATAGACGCCAAGCGCGGTGATGATGACGACGAAGAGCGGCATGATCGTCGCGCCCTGCAGCACCGATGCCACATACATGTTGAGAACGTCACGATCGAAGGAGGAATTTGACGCATGACCGGACTGAAGACGTTCGCGCGTCTGCCGCACGGCCTTGGAAACGGCCTTGTTGCGGTGGCTGCGCGACCTGTCGACGATGATCTTGTCGGTCGATGTGCTTACGCCGGTACTCATGTGCACGTTGAAACTTCATCCCAGGGTGGATAAGAGCTTAACCGGCAATTCTTAAGAAGATGTTTGCCATCTTTGCCAAGGATTTGTTTTTTAAGGAGGCAAAAGCGTGACACGGGGCCTGCGCCTGATTCGCGACGGCGTGATTGCTTTTGCCCTGCTGGCGCTCGTGGCGCTGATCGCCGCCAAGCTCAACGATGCAGCAAAAATCGAGCATGCAGGCGCCTTCCATGCTGCCGACGGCGACAGCCTGGTATTGGGAGACGAACGGTTGCGCCTCGAAGGCATCGATGCGCCGGAACTCAACCAGAGCTGCGAGCGGGCGGGGAAAGCCTGGGCCTGCGGGCGCGCGGCGCGCGAGGCGCTGCAGGACATGGTGCTGGCATCGGGAACGCTTTGTCGGGGCAGCCGGCACGACCGCTACGAAAGGCTGCTCGTCATCTGCCGCAACGGGACGGGCGGCGACATCAATGCCGCCATGGTGCGCCGGGGCATGGCGATTTCCTATGGCGATTATGGCAAGGAGGAGGCCGAGGCGAAGGCTCAGAAGGCCGGTCTCTGGGCCGGGACTTTCGAGCGGCCGCGCGATGTGCGCGATCATGCGCGCCAGAGTTCCGGTTTCGATGGCGCTCTGCGCTTCATCGGGCAGATCGTCGGGTGGGAGTAAAGCCATGAGCGACGAAGCCATGCTGGAGATGCTGCGGCATGAGATCGCCTCCTGTCGCATCTGTCGCGACGCACCGGCGAAAGGCCTCGAATACCGGCTGCCGCACGAGCCGCGGCCGGTGGCGGTGATCTCATCGAGCGCGCGCATCCTGATCGCCGGGCAGGCGCCCGGGCTTCGGGTGCATGAGAGCGGCCTGCCGTTTGACGATGCATCGGGCGACCGGCTGCGATCATGGCTCGGCGTTGACAGGGCAAGCTTCTGCGACCGCGACCGATTCGCCATCGTGCCGATGGGCTTCTGCTTTCCCGGCTATGATGACAAGGGCGCGGATCTGCCGCCGCGGCGCGAATGCGCACCGTTCTGGCGGCAAAGAGTGATCTCGGCCATGCCGCAGATCGAACTGGTGCTGGTTATCGGCCAATATGCGCAGGCCTGGCATATGGCCGGCGAAAGGCAGGACAATATGACCGAGACGGTGCGGGCATGGCGCGACAGTCTTCTGTCCGACCGATCGCCGGCGGTGCTGCCGCTGCCGCATCCGAGCTGGCGCAATAGCGGCTGGCTGAAGCGCAATCCCTGGTTCGAGAAAGAATTGCTCCCGGTCCTGCAGGAACGGACGAAAATGCTGCTTTCCTGAAACAAAATTCTTTTCGTTGCGCGGAATCGAGTTATACAAAGAAAATAATTCGAAAGGACTGTTGTGCGCATGGATCGCCTCGACCGAAAAATACTGCGTCTTCTGCAAGAAGATTCGACGCTTGCCGTTGCCGATCTCGCCAAGAAAGTGGGGCTTTCGACGACGCCGTGCTGGCGGCGCATACAGAAGATGGAAGAAGACGGCGTCATCAAGCGCCGAGTCGCCATTCTCGATCCGGAGAAGGTCAACACCAAGGTCACCGTCTTCGTGTCGATTCGCACTGCCACCCATTCAATCGAATGGCTGCGCCGCTTTTCCGAGGTGGTCGCCGAATTCCCCGAAGTGGTCGAATTCTACCGGATGAGCGGCGACGTCGACTATCTCCTGCGAGTCGTCGTGCCCGATATCGCCGCCTATGACGCTTTTTATAAGCGGATGATCGCCAAGATCGAGATTCGCGACGTTTCCTCCGCCTTTGCGATGGAGCAGATCAAGTATTCGACGCAACTGCCGCTCGACTACATGATTCTCGATAATGCCAAGTCCAACGAGGATTGAGGCCAAGCGTGCGGCCGTGACCGCACGCGATCATGCAAAATCCAACGAGGGCTGGGACCAGACGTGAGTCTGACCGGGGATATGCCCGTTGGAGGCGAGGTGTGACGCCCTGGCCGCACGCGGGAATGCCGGTTCGGCAGACCGAGTTCTGGCATGTGCGGTCGGTGATTGCAAAAAAGCCTCAAAAATAGCGAAA
Organism: Rhizobium sp. PEPV16; assembly: GCF_008919455.1. NCBI lineage: Bacteria > Pseudomonadati > Pseudomonadota > Alphaproteobacteria > Hyphomicrobiales > Rhizobiaceae > Rhizobium > Rhizobium sp. PEPV16. The sequence continues at coordinate 19,588 of NZ_VSZV01000327.1, read as the reverse complement.
AAACGCTCAAATCGCCCATAATTCCTGTAAAAGTGAATAGCCTGGTAAGGATTCCGGGGTTATGGTCGATGAAACCAATGGGCGATATGTCATAATTTTGTCTCATTGGTATCGAATTCAGGACACCATGTTCTAAACCGCCACCTTGTTTGTGCTTGTTAGCCGGCGGTAGAGTTTATGCGCTTCACCAGCATGTTCGACGGGGGTCGGACGGTGGAGAATTTGACAACGGGGTGTAGCGTTTGCGGCTTGCGATGGAGGATTTCCGTCGCGGAGCCGTTTGGCATGTCTTTTCTATAAATATTTGAAATTGTTGTATAAAAATCACGTTGTCGGGGAAAATGGACCGTGAGAACCCATCTGGTGTGTATCGAGAATTGCTTGATAGAGCCTTGTATGTGATGACGGTTTGGCGGTTCGATCGATCCGCACGCCGAGATGGCTGTTCAAACTGGGCCGGCTTCAAATCGACTACCCGATCTGAAGCCAGCCCCGATCGACAAAGGAATGGATTGGTAAATGAACATCAGAATGGTTTTGCTTGCATCAGCAGCAGCATTTGCTGCATCGACGCCGGTTCTTGCA
>NZ_VSZV01000327.1:0-18993 GCF_008919455.1 Rhizobium sp. PEPV16 | reverse complement strand
CGGCAAGCGTGATCGTGCGGATCAGGCAGCGCACCTGGGTGCCGGTGCTGAGGTGATGGCCGACGAAGATGATGTTGCCGGGCCTGTCGAGATTGAATTCCCTATAGGCACGTTCCGGCCTGGGGTGTTCTGTGTCGAGGTGCATCTGAAAGGCCCTTTTAGCCTCCGCTTATAATATGACAGGATATTACTTCAAGAATGCTGATATTTACTGAAGAACACCGCTAAGATTGAATGTTTATGTGAAAGCCGCGGGAAAATCGCACCAATTTCGCGCAGATTTGCCCCAAAGCTGTGCATTCCTGAGGCAGATGCGCCATTCTTGACATGTCGGCGGCGTTCGCGCATACAAAGGCCGGTTCGAGGCACCGGCCGCTCGCGGATGAAAAATCCATGGTGAAGTCCTCGCGATCATGGTCACGGCGCTTTGTGCATGCTGACTGACGGCAATGCGAGCCCCCATTCGCAGTCGAAGAGCATGCCTTGCGAAGGCTAACGCCATGACGACGACCTATCCTGCCATTGATGAATTGAAGGCCCAGGCCAAGCGCCTGCGCCAGGCGATGAACGATCGCGGCACCACGCTGACCCACAGTGCTGCCCTGGAAATGATTGCCCGCCAGCATGGCGCGCGCGATTGGAATACGCTCGCAGCCCTTGCGGCAAAGCCCAATGCTAGCCCGAAGACGCCGCTCTTCGTCGGCGCGCATATTCGCGGTCGCTATCTCAATCAGCCGTTCACCGGCGAAGTCCTGGCGCTTTCGGCCCTGCCGGGCGGCGACCTGCATAGGATCACCATCCACTTCGACGAGCCGGTGGATGTCGTCACCTTCGAGAGCTTCTCGGCCTTTCGCCAGCGTGTGAACGCGCAGATCGATGCCGACGGTGTGTCGCCGAGGAAGACCTCGAACGGCGTGCCGCATCTGGTGCTCGATCTCTAGATTGTTTTGTCCTTTTGAGGCTGTCGATCCGGATAATTTAGCCGGATCGGCCTCATATCGCACGGATTTCTCCATGCCCGATCTTTCTGAAGGTAATGCCTTTCTCACCGGCTGGCTGCCAGGCGTCTTCATCAAAACGGCGGCACCGATCGTCGCGAGCACCACCGTCAACGGCCTGTTCACCGTCGTCGATGCCTATTTCCTCGGCGCCTATGTCGGCCCGGACGCACTCTCTGCCGTCAGCCTGATTTTCCCGGGGCTGATGCTGCTGATCGCCCTGCAATCACTGGTCTCGAACGGCATGGCGAGTATCCTCGCCCGCCGGCTGGGTGCCGGCAATCGCGATGGGGCACGTCGGGTGTTTGCCGACGCGCATGCGCTGGCGCTCGCCGTTACCCTTATCCTCAATCTGGTCTACTGGACGGTGGGCCGGCAGATCATCGATGCCGGTGCCGCCGGCGATGCCACTGTTGCCGATGGCGCCATGCTGTTCATGGGCGCGATGATCGCCTGTGCGCCGGTCGGCTTCTTCCTGTCGCTGCATCTCGACGGATTGCGCTGCGAAGGCGAGATCGGCTTCATGACGCTGGTGACGCTGTCGGCCTCGCTTCTCAACATCCTCGCCAACTGGCTGTTCATGGCGGTGATGCATTGGGGCGTGCTCGGTTCGGCAGCTGGCTCCATCGCATCGCAATGCGTCTGCCTCGCAGCCGTACTCGCCTATCGCTGGCGCCGACCGGCGGCGCTAAGGCCTTCCCCGGGGTTGGCTCTTGCCGAATGGCGCGGCATCGTCGCCTTCGGCGCGCCGATGAGCCTCGGTTTCATCGGCATATCGCTGGCCTCGGCCGCCATTCTGATCAACGTCTCGCTCTGGAGCACGCATGATTATGTCGCGACGGTGGCCGCCTACGGCATCATCACCCGGATCATGACCTTCACCTATCTGCCGCTGCTTGGTCTCAGCATCGCCCTGCAGACGATTGCCGGCAACAATCACGGTGCCGGCCTCGGGCTCCGCGTCGGCCGCAGCCTGCAGATCGCCATGCTCGCAGCACTCGTCTATTGCACTCTGGTGGAGATCACGGTCGAATTGCTGGCCGGTCGCCTCGGCGCCCTCTTCGTCGCCGATCCGGCGATCATCGCGGAGGTCCGGCGAATTCTGCCCTGGACGATCGGCGCCTATTTCCTATTCGGGCAGATGCTGATCCTGTCGTCCTATTTCCAGTCGATCGGCGATGCGCCGCGCGCGGCGATCTTCGGCCTGTCGCGGCCCTATCTGCTCACCCTGCCGCTCACCTTCCTGCTGCCCTTCGTCTTCGGCGAGCAGGGGATCTGGATGGTGCCGGTCTTTGCCGAGGCAGGCATGTTCATCCTTGCCTTCCTGGTGCTGTCGCAGAACGCCAAACGCCGCGGCTGGCGCTACGGGCTTCTGCCCGCCTGAGACGGAAAAGCCGCGCTAGGGAGCGCGGCTTTTGCCTGGAAACGTCATTCCTTGCCTGCCGAAGCGGCCGATGTTGCGGCTTCAGCCTCGTTCAAGGCCTCGGCGCATTCCTGGCCGCAGACCTCGACAGCCTTGCCGCCAAGCTTGACGGTGATGGTCTCCGCGCCGAGTTCGCAGTCGCAGGCAGCGCATGTTGTCTTCTTCATCTGATGATCCTCCAGTTGATCGCCCCAGGATCGGGACAGGCTGATAAGATCATCGAAGACGGCATCGGCGCTGTCGAAATCTTTAGCGATCGACCTGGGCTCTTACTTCCGCCGCAGCTGTGCCGAGCGCTGGAATTCGGCCGGAGTCTGGCCGAAGGACTGTTTGAAGGAAGCGCTGAAATGGCTGTGGCTGGAAAAGCCGAGATCGAGACCGAGCGCGGTCAGATCCTCATACTGGCCGAGCATATCGAGCGCGCGGGCAAGCCTCAGCCGCAGCTGATAGCGATAGAGTGGCGTCGCCTCGACCTGTTGGAAGACCTGGGTGAGATAAACGGGCGAGACGCCCACTTCGGCGGCGATTTCCGAAAGTGTCCAGCGCCGCGCGAGATCGGAGGAAAGCACCAGCTTTGCCCGGTCGACGAGTTTCTGCCGGCCGGCACTGGCACCCGCCGCATGCGATGTGCGCTCGCCGAGCGAACGGCGCACGAGCGTCAGCGCCAATATCTCCGCTTCCAGCGTTTCGGCAACGTTGCGGCTGAGACCATGACGTAGGAGCGCAACCAGGGCCTGCGCGCGCGGATCGATCCGTCGGCGCTGGCGGCGGAAGGAAAAGGGCGGGCCGGGCTGCGCCTGCTCCTTCGGCGTAAGCTCTTCAAGCATGGATTCGTCGATCGTCAGATCGATGCAGGCGTCGCCACCCTCGATAGGGTGGCTGATCCGATATCCCTGACCGACATTGAAGAACAAGACCTGATTGGCTTCGGCCACCGTATCATTGCGGCCGACATGCCGCATGAAGACGCCGCGATAGGGATAGACGAGGCTCGTCCTGTGGGCGCATTCCTCGTCGCTCTTATGACGGCACTCGCGAATAGTGACCATCTTCGTTTTCAGAAGCGGTGCCGTTGAGAACTGCGACATTGCATATTCCGTATCAGACAGGCCAGAACCGACAGTACTTATAACAGCACTTCAGTAACGGCTGTAGACATGAACATCGCTTTCCGTCTGCCCCCTGGAAAGGCCGATATCCTTCAGCTGTTCGTCGGAAAGCTCCATTAACGCATTCAGGTTGCGTCGTTCGTTTATTTTGCGCGCCAGCCAGCGCGCTGCCGTGATTATGGCAAGGAACAAGCCGGGTCGCGTAAGACGCGAAGAGCGAATATTTCGGGCCGGTATCGTGAAGTTCGGGCTGTGCATGGTGATCCTCCATCCGTGTTTGGATGGAGGCAGTGAACCACCAGCAGCGTTTTCGCGCTGTCAGATTATTTAGCGATCGGAGGCGACGCTTATGCTTTCAGCAGCCACTCGTGCTCGGTAGCATTGTGGAATTTCCAGATCCGCTGCGGTCCGGCCATGACGTTGAGGTAATAGAGGTCGTAGCCATGGCAGGCGGCGCAGGGGTGATAGCCCTTCGGCACCAGCGTCACATCGCCGTCCTCGAGCGCCATTGCCTCGTCGAGCGAGCGATCGTCGGTGTAGACGCGCTGGAAAGCGAAGCCCTGCGGCGGGTTGAGGCGATGATAATAGGTCTCTTCCAGGAAGCTCTCGTTCGGCAGGTCGTCCTGGTCGTGCTTGTGCGGCGGATAGGAAGAGGTGTGTCCACCTGGCGTGATCACCTCGACGACCAGCAGCGCATGCGCCGAGCTGTCGTCTTCCGGCATGATATTGTTGACATAGCGCACATTCGTGCCCTTGCCGCGCGTCACCTGAGGATGCGTGCCGGGCGGGATGGCCTTTGCCTGATAGGTGCCGCCGCCGGGTGCGGAGCAGACCGCGAGCTCCAGATCGGTCTCCGCCGTCACCGACCATGTCGATTCCATCGGGATATAGAGCGCATGCGGCGCGCCTTCGAACGGATTCATGCGGCCGCCGAGCGTGCCGAAATCCTTGGTGCCGGCCGATGCCTTGCCTTTGCCGGTCACCCAGACGAGGCAGACTTCGCGATCGCCCGTCTCTCCCGAGACGGTTTCGCCCGGCTTCATCCGATGCAGATCGAAGCCGACATAGGTCCAGCCGGCGTTTTCCGGGGTGACATGCGTGACGCGGCCATGCGTGCCGGACGGTTTCACCTTGAGGTTGGGCATTGGTGTTTTTCCTCGTAAGTTGGAAAGTTCCCCTCCCCACAAGGGAGGGTTAACCTGCCGTGCTGTCTCGCCCATATTACGGTGTTCCTTTTTGCAAGGTGGCCGTTGTCTGGTGTGGGCGGTGCCTTAAGTCCCACCCCTTGTGGGGAGGGGTCTTTTGTTCCCGCTATCCCTTGGGGAAGCCTTCCGTTTCCACGGTATAGCCCGCAGCCGTCATGACGCGCATCAACTCGGCGTGGCCGATCTCGGCCATTTTCTGCGGCGGGGCCTTGCGCGGATCCTGTTCGGCCTCGACGACGAACCAACCTTCATAGCCATGATCGGCCAGCCTCTGGACGATGGCGCCGAAATCGAGCGAGCCGTCGCCAGGCACCGTGAAGGCGCCAAGTGCCACCGCATCGAGGAAGGACTGCCGGCTGCGATCCAGCCCATCCACCACAGGCTTGCGGATGTCCTTGACGTGAACATGGTTGATACGGGCGTGGTGATTCCCGATAGCGCGCAACACGTCGCCGCCGGCAAAGGCGAGATGGCCGGCATCGAGCAGCAGCGGGATGCCTTCGCCCGAATGGCGCATGAAGGCGTCGAGTTCCGGCTCGGTTTCGACCACGGCGGCCATGTGATGGTGATAGGAAAGCGGCATGCCCTGCTCGGCGCACCATTCCCCGAATTCCGTGACGCGGCGCGCATAGGCCTTCATCTCGTCATCGGAAAGGCGCGGCTTGGTCGCGAGCGGCTTGGAGCGGTCGCCCTGGATGGAGCGACCGACTTCGCCATAAACGATGCAAGGTGCATTGACCGCCTTGAACAGCGCGATCATCGGCGCGATGCGGTCCTTGTTGGCGGCAAGCCCCTCATTGACCAGCGTGCCGGAGAACCAGCCACCGCACAGCGTCACGTCGGCGGCGCGCAGGATGGGCAGCATCTCCTCGGGATTGCTGGGGAAACGGCGGCCTTGCTCCATGCCTGTAAAGCCAGCACTTCGGGACTGCCGCAGGCATTCCTCGAGGGACACATCGTCACTGAGTTCAGGAAGGTCGTCGTTCCACCAAGCGATGGGCGACATGCCGAGTTTGGCCTTCATCAACATTCTCCTTAAAAGCATTGCGGAGGAGCGGTGCCGCTCCTCCAGAAAAATGACAGCAATCGATCAGCCGACGCGCTGGGCAGCGCGTGCTTTGACATAGGCCTCATGCGCCTTGTTGACCTCACCGCGCGAGCTGACCTCAGGCACCGCGACATCCCACCAGTGGCCGCCGGCTTCCGTGGTGATCAGCGGATCGGTGTCGATGACGAAGACCGACGTGCGGTCGTTCTTCCTGGAATCGGCGATTGCCTGCTCGAGTTCCGCGATCGAGGCGACCTTGACGGCTATGGCGCCCATGCTTTCCGCGTGGGCGCGGAAATCGATCTCCGGCATCACCTCGTGATAGGAGTCCTTCAGCAGATTGTTGAAGTTGGCGCCGCCGGTTTCCATCTGCAGCCGGTTGATGCAGCCATAGCCGCGATTGTCGAGTAGGACGATATTGACCTTGAGACCGAGCATGACAGAGGTCGCAATCTCGGAATTCATCATCATGTAGGAACCGTCGCCGACCATGACGACGACATCGCGTTCCGGACGCGCCATCTTGACACCGAGGCCGCCGGCGATCTCGTAGCCCATGCAGGAAAAGCCGTATTCCATGTGATAGCTGCCGGGCGTGGTGGCCGGCCACAGCTTGTGCAATTCGCCGGGAAGGCCGCCCGCAGCGCAGAGCAGCGTCGTGTTCTCGCCGCCGATCGAGCGCACCACTGCGCCGATCACCTGCGCATCGGAGGGTAGGGCGGCATTGGTCGTCGCCATTGCCTTGGCCGCGGCCTCCATCCAGACCTTCTTCTCCGCAGCCGCCTTCTCGGCGAGTGCAGCCGGCGCCTTCCAGCCTGAAAGCCCCGCCGAAAGCGCCTTCAACCCTTCGCGCGCATCGGTCACCAGCGGATGGCTGTCGTGCTTCACCGCGTCATAGGCGGCGATATTGAGGCCGATCATCTTCAGGCTGTCGTTCTTGAACAGCGCCCAGGAGCCGGTGGTGAAATCCTGGCAGCGCGTGCCGACGGCGATGACGAGGTCCGTCTCTTCGGCGATCGCATTCGCCGCCGAAGTGCCGGTGACGCCGACCGAACCAAGCGCCAGCGGATGGCTCTCGTTGATCGACGATTTGCCGGCCTGGCTGACGACGACGGGAATGCCGTGGGCCTCGGCAAAGGCGGCAAGCTCCTTCGTCGCCTGCGAATAAAGCACGCCGCCGCCGGCAATGATCACCGGCTTCTGCGATGCCTTGATCAGCGCGATGGCATTTGCGAGTTCATCCGCATCCGGCTGCGGTCGGCGGGTCGTCCAGACTTTTTCCTCGAACAGGCTTTCCGGATAATCATAGGCCTCCGCCTGAACGTCCTGGCAGAGCGACAATGTCACCGGGCCGCAATCCAAGGGGTCGGTCAGGACCTGCATGGCGCGCTTCAGCGCCGTGATGATCTGCTCGGGCCGGGTGATGCGGTCGAAATAGCGCGAAACCGGACGGAAGGCGTCATTGGCCGAAACCGTGCCGTCGCCGAAATCCTCGATCTGCTGCAGCACCGGATCCGGCGCGCGGTTGGCGAAGACGTCGCCCGGCAGGAAGAGAACGGGAATACGATTGACATGCGCCACGCCGGCAGCCGTCACCATGTTCAGCGCCCCGGGGCCGATCGAGCTGGTGCAGGCCATGAAGCGCGTGCGGAAATTCGCCTTGGCATAGGCGATCGCCGCATGCGCCATGCCCTGTTCGTTGTGGGCGCGATAGGTCGTCAATTCATCGCGCACCTGATAGAGCGCCTCGCCGATGCCGGCGACGTTGCCGTGACCGAAGATCGCCCAGACGCCGCCGAAGATCGGCACTTTCTTGCCGTCGACGATCGTCATCTGTACTTTCAGGAAATGCGCGACGGCCTGCGCCATCGTCAACCGTATCGTCTTGCCCATCGGGTCCTCCCGCAATCTTTCTTTTCGCGTTTTCCCCTCCCCAACCCCTCAAGGGGGAGGGACTTAACTTGGGGCACCGCCTCACACCATGAGCCAGCGTCCTTTTGGACAAGACGCTGCGGTGAGAATGCAGAGAGCCCGGCAGGTTAGCCCCGCCCCCTTGTGGGGAGGGGTTGGGGAGGGGTCTTAATTCTCAGTGGAGGTCGCGCGTTTTCAGCCACGCCTCTGTCAGTTGCCGGAAGCGGCCGGCCATATCGGCGATCGCTTCCTCGTCGTTCATTTCGCCCGAAAGCCAGGCGCGCGCCGGATCGGCAAAGATCGTCCGGCCGACGGCGAAACCCTTTACGGAGGGAGCTGCCAGCGTCGCCTCGAAGCAGGAGATCAGCTCGTCGGCGGGCGCCTCGAGCCCCAGCAGCACGATACCGCGGCACCATGGATCATTTTTGGCGATCACCGCATCGATCTTTTTCCAGGCTTCACGGGATGCCTGCGGCTCCAGCTTCCACCAGTCCGGTTTGATGCCGAGCGCATAGAGCTCCTCCAGCGCGGTTGCGATCGTGCCGTCGGTGAGCGGCCCGTTCTTGCCGGCGATGATCTCCACCAGCAGCTCGCGGCCGACCTTGCGGGCGGCCTCGAACAGCGTCCGCAGCTTCTCCTGCTGCTCCGTCTTCAATTCAGCCGGATCATCAGGATGATAGAAGCACAGGCACTTGATGCAATGACCGAGCGGCCATTCGACGAGCTGCGAGCCGATATCCTGGCTGAATTCGAAGCGCAGCGGCTTCGAGCCCGGCAATTCCACCGGCCGTCCGATCCAGGAGAAATTCTTCGTCGCCGCATCGAAGAAAGCGTCGCGGCCGAAGCGTTCGTCGATCAGCATGCCGTAGCCGTCGCGGCCGTTCGAAACACGCGCCGCTGCCGCCACTGCCAGCCGCTTGAAGGCGACAATCTTCTCATGGCCGACGCCAAGCTCATCGGCGACGCTGACGAGCTGCGAACGGTGGTCGATCGCCAGCGCCATCAAAAGCGGGATTTCGCCGCGCCGGGTCGATGCCCAGTGGATATGGTTGAGCGCCTCGTCCTTGCGTAGCGCTCGGTGCTTGCTACCGGTCGTCAGGAAGAAGTCGAGTTCCGCCCAGGTCGGATATTCCGGCGAGCAGAGCAGGCGGGAGACGGCGAAGGCGCCGCATGCATTGGCCCAGGTGGCGCAGGTCTTCAGCGGCTCGTCGCGCAGGAAGCCGCGCAGGAAGCCGGACATGAAGGCATCGCCGGCACCCAGCACGTTGAAGACCTCGATCGGGAAACCCTGGCCGATGATGCCGGCTTCGAGATCGTCGGCGATCGGCCCGTCATAGACGATGCAGCCCATGGCGCCGCGCTTGAGCACGATCGTCGCCGGCGACAGCCGACGGATCTCCTTCAGCGCGCCGAGCACGTCGTCGGCGCCGGAAGCGATCAGGATTTCCTCTTCGGTGCCGACGATGAGGTCGCAATCCGGCAGCGTCTCCTTCATCTTTGAGGAGACCCGGTCGGATTTCACGTAGCGTTCGAAGCCTTCCGCATGGCCGGCAAGGCCCCAGAGGTTCGGCCGGTAATCGATGTCGAAGATCACCTTGCGGCCGTTCGCCTTGGCGATGCGGATGGCTTTGCGCTGCGCGGCCTCGGTATTCGGCCGCGAGAAATGCGTGCCGGAAACAAGAACGGCGCGCGACGATCTGATGAAATCTTCGTCGATATCACCTTCATCGAGCGCCATGTCGGCGCAGTCCGACCGATAGAAGATCATCGGCGACACGCCCTCGGCTTCGACTGCCAGCAGCACCAGCGCCGTCAGCCGCTCCTTGTCGGTGACGATGCCGTCTGTCGCGACACCTTCGCGCGCCGACTGCTCGCGGATGAAGCGTCCCATCTGCTCGTCGCCGACGCGGGTGATGAGGCCGGATTTGAGGCCGAGCCGTGCCGTGCCGATGGCGATATTGGCCGGGCAGCCGCCGACGGACTTGGCGAAGGAGCCGATATCCTCAAGCCGCGAACCGATCTGCTGGCCGTAAAGGTCGACCGAGGAACGGCCGATGGTGATCACATCAAGCGCCGGCTCCGGCTGTGAACCCGGATTCGATTGTACCATGATGTCCTCCCGCTAGATTTTGCGCGGCTTCCAGTGCCTGCGAATTTTCAATAATGAAACATCGGTTCCGATATTTTGTCAATTCGGAATGTTTATTCCATTTTGCCTTTTGCAGGTTTTGACTGCTGACTCTTGCGCCGCCGTTCGGCGATTGCAACCGGTAGTGCCATGGTGAGCGCCATCGAGGCCGAAAGTGAGCGGAAGCCGGCGAAATCGGCTTCCGCCACTTCGAACCAGTGCGTGGCGCAGGCGGCAAGCGGCGAGAAGGCCGAATCGGTGATCGCGATGACGGGGACGCCGCGGTCGGCAAGCTCCTGGCTCTGATTAAGGCTGTCGGCGGCATAGGGCGAGAAGCTTGCCGCGATCGCTGCGTCTTTCGGTGTTGCGAACTGCACCATTTCAGGGTCGACGCCGTTTGGCGAGGCGACGATCTGGTGGCGGATATTGAGCTTGGAAAAAGCGTAGGTCATGTGCGCCGTCAGCGGGTAGGAGCGCCGTTTGGCGATCAGATAGATCGTCTCGGCGCTGGCAAGGATATTCACGGCTTTGGTGAAAGTATCGCTCTGCACCGTCGCCGCCAGCCGATTGACCGACTGGTTTGCCGCGGCAATGAAGCCGGAGAGCAGATTGGCGTCCTCATCGTCGCCGCTCGATTGCTCCAGCGTGACAAGCCGCTCTTCATAGCTCAGCGTCCGGTCCCGCAATCTTTCGCGAAAGATACTCTGCAGGTCGGAAAAGCCTCCGTAACCCAGATGATGCGCCAGGCGCACCAGAGTCGACGGCTGGACGTCGGAGGCGGCCGCGATGCTCGCCGTCGTTCCGAAGGCGATTTCGTCGGGATTGCCGAGCGCGAAGGCGGCGACCTGCGCCAGCCGCTTCGGCATGCTCGCCTTGCGCTCGATGATGGTGCTGCGCAGGCTTTCGAAATCGCGCGGCACGCGTGCGTGCCTCTGGGGATCGTTATCCATGCTTGTGGCTCACGAGATGAAACAAATATTCCATATTATCGAGCATAAACGATTTCAAACGGCACGGCTAATTGTTTTTAATCCACTGTAATTGAAGGCTTTTAGACAGTCCGTCAGGAAAGGGCGCAGAAATGCCTGTGAGCAGGTCCCTTGTCAAAATGATCCAAATATTCCAAAAATCCGCGCGCAGCTCTGGAGGAGACGGAAATGAAGCCACTCGGCATCGGTTTGATCGGCACCGGCTATATGGGCAAGTGTCATGCGCTGGCGTGGAATGCGGTAAAGACGGTGTTCGGCGATGTCGAACGTCCGCGTCTCGTGCATCTGGCCGAAGCCAATGCCGGGCTTGCTGAGGCTCGTGCCGGTGAATTCGGTTTCGAGAAGGCGACGGCCGACTGGCGGGCGCTGATTGCCGACCCCGAGGTCGACGTCGTCTCCGTCACCACGCCCAACCAGTTCCACGCCGAGATGGCGATTGCAGCCCTTGAGGCCGGCAAGCATGTCTGGTGCGAAAAACCGATGGCGCCGGCCTATGCCGATGCCGAGCGCATGCTGGAAACGGCGAAGAAATCAGGCAGGGTTGCCGCCCTTGGCTATAATTACATCCAGAATCCTGTCGTGCGGCATATCAGGACGCTGATTGGCGAGGGCGCTATCGGCACGGTCAACCACATCCGCGTCGAGATGGACGAGGATTTCATGGCCGATCCCGATGTCTTCTTTTATTGGAAGAGCGAGCTTTCCGCCGGCTACGGCGCGCTCGATGATTTCGCCGTGCACCCGCTGTCGCTGCTCTGGTATCTCTTCGGCCATATCGAGGCCGTCATAACGGATATGGTCAGACCCTATGCCGACCGCCCGCTGAGCGAGGGCGGTCGCCGTGCCGTCGAAAACCACGATGGCGCCAACGTGCTGATGCGGCTTGGCGGAGGCATCTCCGCCGTGCTGATGGCGAATCGCGCCGCCTGGGGTCGCAAGGGCCGCATCGCCCTGCAGATTTTCGGCTCGAAAGGTTCGATCGTCTACGATCAGGAGCGGATGAACGAATTCGAGCTCTATCAGGCCGACGGCCGTGGCTCCGAGCAGGGCTTCCGCAAGATACTGGCGGCCCCCGCACATCAGCCTTATGATCGGTTTATCCCGGCACCAGGCCACGGCCTCGGCTTCAACGATCTGAAGATCATCGAATGCCGTGAGCTGATCCGGGCAATATCAGGCGAGCCGTCGTCGATCGTGACATTCGAAGACGGTCTCAGGATAGAGAAGTCGGTGCATGCCATGGCACAGTCTTTCCGCGAGCGCCGCTGGATCGAGATCGGCTGAATGTAAGAGGCCGCTTTCCGTTGACGGGGCGTGGGGTAGGGAATAGGCCTTGGCGTGGCGTCGGGCGCAGCTTCAGGAGTGAGATCGTGACGGATAGACTGGTGATCATCGGCGCGGGACAGGCCGGTTTCGCATTGGCTGCCAAGCTGCGTGCGTTGAAGGATACGCGCCCGATCACCCTCATCGGCGCAGAGGACGTCGCTCCCTATCAGCGCCCGCCGCTTTCAAAAAAATACCTGCTCGGCGAAATGGCTTTCGACCGCCTGCTGTTCCGCGCCGAGCACTGGTATGCGGACAATGACGTCGACCTTCGCCTTTCGACCTGGGCCGAGCAGATCAAGCCGGACAGCAAGCAGGTTCTGCTGCAGGACGGCTCCGTTCTTGATTACGGCACGCTGGCGCTGGCCACCGGCTCGACGCCGCGCCGGCTGCCGGCCGCAATCGGCGGCGATCTCGAAGGCGTCTATGTCGCCCGCGACAAGCGCGATGCCGATATGCTCGCTGACGAGATGCGCCCCGGTCGCCGTGTCCTCATCATCGGTGGCGGTTATATCGGTCTCGAGGCGGCGGCCGTTGCCCGCCATCGCGGCCTGGAAGTCACCGTCATCGAGATGGCCGACCGCATCCTGCAGCGCGTCGCGGCGAAGGAGACCGCCGACATCATGCGCGTGATCCACGAGGCCCATGACGTGGTGATCCGCGAGAAGACAGGGCTCAAGCATCTGATCGGCAAGGATGGCCGCGTCACCGGCGCCGCACTTTCCGACGGATCGGTAATCGACATCGATTTCGCCGTCGTCGGCATCGGCGTTGCCCCGAACGATCAGCTTGCCAAGGAAGCCGGCCTAGAAGTCGCCAACGGCATTGTCGTCGATGAATTCGCCCGCACCTCCGATCCGGCGATCTTTGCGGCTGGCGATTGCGCCGCACTTCCCTGGCAGGGCGGCCGCATCAGGCTCGAATCGGTGCAGAATGCCGTCGACCAGGCCGAGGCGGCGGCAGCCGTCATCGCCGGCGGCAGCGAGCCCTATGATCCGAAGCCGTGGTTCTGGTCCGACCAGTATGACGTCAAGCTGCAGATCGCCGGCTTCAATCTCGGTTACGACGAGACGCTGCTACGCGCCGGCACCCGAGAAGGCGCCCATTCGGTCTGGTACTTCAGGGAAGGCCGGCTGATTGCCGTCGATGCGATCAACGACGCAAAGGCCTATGTGACCGGCAAAAAACTGCTGGAATCCGGGACCAATCCCGATAAATCGATTCTCGCCGACCCTTCTGCCGACCTCAAGAGCCTGCTCGGCTGAGTTCGGCTTCTTCATCGAAGAGAACGAAGCACGATCAAATTCCGCGGATTTCCCCAGGAAATGCGGTTTGTTTGCGCAACCGGCTGAATTGCAGCTCGCTGCATTTCTTCTGGTGAAAACTCAAAAAACCCTTGCATTCACAGACCGGTCACCATAGTTAGGCCGCACCGGAGAGGTGGCCGAGTGGTCGAAGGCGCTCCCCTGCTAAGGGAGTATACGTCAAAAGCGTATCGTGGGTTCGAATCCCATCTTCTCCGCCATTCCGATTTCCTGAGCGTGCGTCGATCGTTAGTTTCTGGCTGGGAATCATGTTCGCTTAGTCGGCTAGGCCGGGCGGCGAAAAAATCTCTCTACCCCAAGTGAGAGAATCGCCTGCGGGAATCACCTCCCGCGCTCAAGCCACTGACAGGTGGCGAAAGCGGATCGGTGCACGTCCGGTTACGCTTCCGGCAATCATGAATCCCTCGCAAGAGCCGCACTTTGTCAAAAAAGTGTCACGAATGTGTCGCAAAGCGCATGTCCAAATCTTTGTTGGCTTGACCTAAGCCTCCGCAAAATCACGGTTTTCTTAACGAAGCATAAAGGAAATCGAGGCCGGTTGCCCGACTTGTGTCCTTTCAGCAACAGAATGTCGGGAAGGCTCCTTCAAATCCCCTGTCCGAGTAAGTTGGTGATTGCGTGACGGCTTCCGTCTTGTATTTTCAGCGTCGGAAGCAAGGGCGACTGATCGTCCACTTCTTGAAACACGGGGATGGGGCAGGGAACGCTGCTCAGCGAAAGATCCCAAACCCGATCGAAACTTTGAATTGGAGGTCATTTATGAACATCAAGAGCCTTCTTCTCGGCTCCGCTGCTGCTCTCGCAGTAGTTTCCGGTGCTCAGGCTGCTGACGCTATCGTTGCTGCCGAGCCGGAACCGGTTGAATATGTTCGCGTCTGCGACGCTTACGGCACCGGCTACTTCTACATCCCGGGCACCGAAACCTGCCTCAAGATCAACGGTTACATCCGTTTCCAGGTCAACGTTGGCGAAGATGTCGGCGGCGATTCTGACTGGGATGCATTCACCCGCGGTCAGGTTCAGTTCACCGCCAAGAGCGACACCGAGTATGGTCCGCTGACCGGCGTCATCGTCATGCAGTTCAATGCTGACAATGCCTCCGACCAGGAATCTCACCTCGACTCCGCTTACCTCGACGTCGCGGGCTTCCGCGCCGGTCTGTTCTACAGCTGGTGGGACGATGGTCTCTCCGGTGAAACCGACGACATCGGCTCGGCCGAAACACTGCATAACTCCATCCGTTATCAGTACGAAACCGGCGACTTCTACGCTGGCATCAGCGTCGACGAACTGGAAGACGGCGTTTACAAGTTCGATGAAGAAGCCAACAACGTTGGTGTTGCCGTTGGTCTCGGCGGCAAGGCTGGCGTGTTCAGCTACCAGATCACTGCTGGCTACGACGTCGACAACGAAGACGGTGCTGTCCGTGCAATGGGTACGGTTGACATCGGTCCTGGTACGCTCGGCCTCGCCGGCGTATACTCCACCGGCCCGAACTCCTACTACTCCACGGCTGAATGGGCGATTGCCGCCGAATACGCTATCAAGGCAACCGACAAGCTCAAGATCACCCCGGCCGTTCAGTACTACGGCAACTACTTCGGCGGTGACAAGGCTGTTCCGGATGACTTCGACGGTCTCGGCGATGCCTGGAAGGTTGGTCTGACGGTTGACTACCAGATCGTTGACAACTTCTACGCCAAGGTTTCGGTTCAGTACCTCGATCCGGATGATGCTGACGACTCCACTTCGGGCTACTTCCGCCTGCAGCGTGCGTTCTAATCTGATCTGACTTCGGTCAATCAGGAAAGCCCGGCTCTCGAGCCGGGCTTTTTGCATTTGGACGAATGGCCGATTGTGCCAGCTGACGAATTTCGTGTGGTTATCGGCAGGTGTCGAGAAAAGCTCGAATTGTCGTAGGGATATCGCCGAGATGCAGGAGCGGGGCGTGTCCTTGTCCTTCGGCAGCATGAAGGATCAGCCGCGCATGCCGCCGTGCCATTTCGCCGGCGGTTTCCTGTGAAAGCAGCGACGTATTTTCACCGCGGATCAGCATGAGCGGCAACCGGCTCAGGCTTTCAAATTGCTCCCAGAGATCAGGCAGCGGCTGGCTGAAATCGATCGATTTCAGTGCCTCTGCGATCGCCGGGTCGAAGTCGGCGACCGGCCGTCCATCGATATCGCGATAAAGGGCAAGCGCCATCTCGCGCCAGTCTTCCTCTGCCAGCGCGGCAAACGACGCACCATGATTTTCCTTCAATATATCGGCCGCCTCGTTCCAGTCCGCCGGTTTCCTGCCGCCGTTGAGGTAATCGCGGATCCGCGCCAGCCCCTCAGCCTCGAGCACAGGCCCGATGTCGTTGAGGATGACGGCTTCGAGAAGATCCGGCCGTGTCGTCGCGATCAGATGCAGGATCAACCCGCCCCGCGACGTGCCGATGAAGATCGCCCGCTCGATGCCAAGCGCTGTGCAGGCGGTAATGACGTCGCCGGCCTCGATGGCGAGATTGTAGTTCGCCTTGTTGTCGTCCCATGCCGAGTTTCCCCGTCCGCGCGAATCGAGCGCAATCAACCTGCGCGGCGCTGCTGTGTCCCGGGAAAGAAGCAGCGCAAGGGGATGAAAATCCCGGGTATTGCGGGTCAGGCCGGGCAGGCAGATCACCGGCAGCCGTCCGGCGGTTGCCGCCTGGTCGGGTTGGTAGTCGCGGGCATAGAGCCTCAACCCATCAGAAGAAGTGAAAAATCGTTCCTGGAAATCGCCTGCATCCATATCCGGCATCGCATCCCTCGAGACCTGTTTGATCCCGAAGATGTAGCTTGCTTTTCAAGCCGCGCCAAATGGCTTCAGGAGGCGCTGCGTCCGCCGATCAGGTCGCGCTCGATATCGGTGGGTTGGCCGAGACGGGCTTTATAAACTTCGTAATTCTCCATCACGCGCTGCACGTAGTTGCGCGTTTCGGGGAAGGGGATGCGCTCGATCCAGTCGACGATCTCGTCGATCGGCCTGCCGCGCGGATCGCCGTAGCGGCCGATCCATTCCGGCACCCGCTTCGGCCCGGCATTATAGGCAATGAAGGTGAGGACATAGGAGCCGCCGAAGGCGTCGATCTGCTCGCCGAGATAATGCGCGCCGAGTGTCGCGTTATAGCCGGCATCGGCCGTCAGCTTGTCCTTGGAAAAGGCGATGTTGTGGCGCTTGGCCACCGCCTGGGCTGTTCCCGGCAGAAGCTGCAGCAGGCCGCGCGCGTTTGCCGCCGATACGGCGGCCGGGTTGAAGGCGCTTTCCTGCCGGGCAATGGCATAGGCAAGCGCCTTGCCGGAGCCGGTTATATTGGCGTTCGCCGGGATGACGCCGACCGGAAAGGCAAGCGCTGCGACATCGATGCCGCGTCCATAGGCGATCTTGCCGATCTGCAGCGAGAGATGATGATCGCCGGATTGCTCGGCCCGTGCCGCAAGGACAGCCAATTCACCGGGGCTTTGCAGTTGATCGGCGAGTGCGAGATAGAGAATGGCGGCCCGCCATCCATGGCCGGCGGCCTCCAGCCGGGCGATCGCCTGCACGGCTTCGCGTGCCTGGAAGCGTTGCCGGTCGGCCGTGCTCGGTGCGGGATAGGTGACATTAAGCGTCTTTCGCCCCAGCCTTTCGGCCGCGAGCTGGCCATAGAAAGTGCCGGGAAAATTCGCCGCCTTCGCATAGAATTCGCTGGATTTGCCGGGGCCTCCGGCCTCCGCTGCGCGTCCCAGCCAATACCAGGCGCGTGAAACCGAGATCGGCCCGTTTGATGTCTGGAGGATCTTGCGGAAATGTCTTTCCGCCGTTTCCGGGTCCTGCAGGCCGCGAAGCGCGTACCATCCGGCATGGAATTCAGCCTCGACGATATCCGTCGGGCTGGTTGCCGCGTAGTTTGCGACGATGCGATATGCAGGCTTGAACTGTCCCTGGTCGACGAGACCACGGCTGATGATGCGCTGCTCGTTCCACCATTCGCCGGAATTGACGAGTTCGCTACGCTCGGGTGGCATCTGCTCCAGAAGCACAGCGGCTTCGGCATATTTGTCTTGCTTGCGCAGATATTCGATCCGCGCAAACAGCAGGCCGGCATCGCCGCGCCATTTCGCATCGACGGCGTTGAGGACCGCGCCGGCGTTGCCGGCTTTGGCGTCGACGGCAGCCCAGGCCGTGTAGAGCGACTGCGCCTGGCCCATGTCTCCGAAGCGCTTGGCCTGCGCCACCCGGCCGCGATACATTAGATAGTCCATCCGCGCCTTATGGTCGGCAGGCGTCAACAGCGCGGAAAACTCGATGAGGATCTTGTCCTCGGTCGCCTTGTCGAGAGCCTCTCCGCGCCAGACCTTGCGGATATATTTTGCCGCCTGCGCCTGCTTGCCTGACGCAACCAGCGCCCGGCCGAGGATGACGGCGCCCTGCATCGTCTCGGGCGCGGTATCGCCGAAGGCGGCGAGCACGGCGGAAGGGGCGGGATTTTCGTCATAGATCGCGCGTTCGGAATAGGCGCGCAGCCGCGAAAGACCCGGCCAGCTCTTGAGCTCTTGCGCGGCGCTGGCGATTTCAAAAGAAGGAACACCCTTCAATCCGGAAACGGCGATCGCCCAGGTGAGGATATGGCGGTCGAGCGTCCCGTCGCGCATGCCGTTGCGGATCGAAAGTGCCAGCTGCGGGTCCTTGTCGGAAAGCGCGTCGAGGCCGGCTTTCAGGTCGCCGTTGACGGGCGCGATGGCCGGATTGCGCGGAATGGCGCCTGTTGTGATCGATTCCGGTATGGCTGTCCCGGGAATGAAGCCGAGTGGCTTGACGGCAGGCATGGGAGTGCTCTCACCGGGAAGCGGCGACGCAACACTGTTCCACGCGGCGGCAATGAAGCCGAAGGCGGACAGAATCAGGACAGCTTTCTTCATCCGGGATCTCGCAACGAAAACACGCCCTGCCATTTGGCTAGAGGCATCTTAACGAAACCTTACCGTACCAGGTAAAATTCATTCACATCTGCTATCGGAATTTGCCCTAAACCGAACTCTGCGCGCTTGTCGCGATGATTTCGGCGCTCTATGGTGCGCAACTCATATTCATGGAATGCGGCCGAAGCAAGGATTTGGTCGTGAGGAGCTTTGCATGTTCAATGGGTCCATTCCCGCCCTCGTCACCCCCTTCACGGATGCCGGATTGATCGACGAAGACAGCTTCGCCGGTCATGTCGACTGGCAGATCAAGGAGGGCAGCGGTGGTCTCGTTCCGGTCGGCACGACCGGCGAATCTCCAACGCTGTCGCATGCCGAGCACAAACGGGTCGTGGAACTCTGCATCGAAGTTGCCGCAAAACGCGTTCCCGTCATGGCCGGCGCCGGCTCGAACAATACGCGTGAGGCGATCGAGCTTGCCCAGCATGCGGAAAAGGTCGGTGCAAACGCCGTTCTGGTCGTCACCCCCTATTACAACAAGCCGACGCAGAAGGGTTTGATCGCCCATTTTTCGGCAATCGCCGAGGCCGTCGATCTGCCGATCTATATCTATA
>NZ_VSZV01000154.1:0-7688 GCF_008919455.1 Rhizobium sp. PEPV16 | reverse complement strand
GCCCTTGTTGGGATCGCTGTCGAAATTGGCCGCGGTCTCGCCGTAAGGACGATTATCCGGGCCGCCGGTGCCGGCGCCGCTGCCATCGGCATAGGGCCAGCCTTCGTCGAGATTGCGCTCTTCGAGGTCGCGATAATCTTCCTCCCGGGAAAGCTCAGGCTTCTCCCGGGAAAACTGGGTCTTGTCACCGATCCTTGCCATTGCACTCGCTCCTTGTTTCTTTGCTGGAAACGCCGGCGACGGCGAATGGTTCGGCGTGGACGGCGATTTGGCAGCCGTGATTGTCAGCCCTGGGCCTTCCCCCATTTCTTCACGAGACGGTCGCGCTTCAGCCGTGAGAGGCGCTGCAGCCAGAAAATGCCGTCGAGCTGGTCGACTTCGTGCTGGATGCAGATAGCGAGGAAATCTTCGGCACCGTCCTCGTGCACGGCGCCCTCGGCATCCTGATAGCGGAAGCGGATCGCCCGCGGGCGCGTGACCTCGTCTGTCGCGCCGGGCATCGAGACGCTGCCTTCGGCATGGCTCGTCAACTCCGTCGAGGACCAGGTAATCTCCGGGTTGACGTAAAGGCGCACGCCGTCGGCCTTGTCGAGCTCCAGCACCGTGACACGGCTGAAGACGCCGATATGGGCGGCGGTGATGCCGACGCCGGGGGCTGCGCGCATCGTCGCCAGCAGGTCCTCGGCAAGCGCTGTGAGCGAGGAATCGAAGACCGTCACCGGCGCGCAGACAGTCTTGAGGCCCGGATGCGGATAACGCAGAATCGGACGGATGGGCATGGGGCAGGCTTCCTCTGCTTGGACGGGTGAGGAAACTATCGCCGGCCGCATGCATTGTCATCACGAAGCACGGTTTAGCGCTTTACGGCACGGATGCTTTGGGCTAGCAGGGGCCAAGAATTCCGGCTGCGGGAGCCTCGCGCGGGATTCGCTTATCCGCTTGTTGACAATGTGTTTTCGGCCGACATTTGCGAATGCGGCGCGGCAGTCGTTGAAATTCGAACCAGATGCGAGGGCGGCATATGACGACGACCGACACAGAAGATCGCATTCGCCGGCGTCCCGATGATGAGGATGCCGATATTTACGACGAGGACGGCAATGTCCGCGGTGACTTCCTGGCGCTCGTGGGCGCTGCGATCGCCGACCGCGACACGCTGTTCCTGCGCCAGAACGTTGCCCGCCTGCATGAATCCGAAATAGGCGACCTGCTGGAATCGATCCAGCCGGATCAGCGCCTGGCGCTGGTGCGCCTGCTCGGCGACGATTTCGACATGACGGCACTGACCGAGGTCGACGAGGCGATCCGCCGCGAAATCGTCGACCAGATGCCGAACGCGCAGATCGCCGCCGCGATCGGCGAGCTCGATTCGGACGATGCCGTCTACATTCTCGAAGACCTCGACAAGGAGGACCGCGAGGAGATCCTCGCCCAGCTGCCGTTCACCGAGCGGGTGCGGCTGCGCCGGGCGCTCGACTATCCCGAAAGCTCGGCCGGGCGCCGCATGCAGACGGAATTCGTCGCCGTGCCGCCATTCTGGACGGTCGGCCAGACGATCGACTACATGCGCGATGAAGAGGATCTGCCCTATTCCTTCTCGCAGATCTTCGTCATCGATCCGACCTTCAAGCTGCTCGGCGCCGTCGATCTGGACCAGATCCTGCGCACCAAGCGGCAGACGAAGATCGAGCAGATCATGCGCGAGACCAACCATCCGGTTCCGGCCGAGATGGACCAGGAGGAGGCGGCCCAGCTCTTCGAGCAGTACGACCTTCTCTCGGCCGCCGTCGTCGACGAAAACGGCCGGCTGGTCGGCGTGCTGACCATCGACGACGTCGTCGACGTCATCCACGAGGAGGCGGACGAGGACATCAAGCGCCTCGGCGGCGTCGGCGACGAAGAGCTGTCGGACAATGTGCTCTCGACGGTGCGCTCGCGCTTCCTGTGGCTTTTGATCAATCTTGGCACGGCGATGCTGTCGGCAAGCGTCATCGGCCTGTTCGACGCCTCGATCGAGAAGATGATCGCGCTTGCAGTGCTGATGCCGATCGTCGCTTCGATGGGTGGCAATGCCGGCACGCAGACGATGACGGTGACGGTGCGCGCGCTCGCCACCCGCGATCTCGACATCTACAATGCCGGCCGCATCATCCGCAGGGAGGCGGGCGTCGGCATCCTCAACGGCATTGTCTTCGCGACGATCATGGGCGCGATCGCCGGCACCTGGTTCCACGACTACCAGCTCGGCGGGGTGATTGCGGCGGCGATGATCATTAATCTGATAGCGGCGGCCCTTGCCGGCATCCTTCTGCCGCTGTTGCTCGACAAGATGGGCGCCGACCCGGCGATCGCCTCTTCGGTCTTCGTCACGACGGTGACGGACTGTACCGGCTTCTTCGCCTTTCTCGGCATCGCCACATGGTGGTTCGGCATCTGAACCGCCAAAAATTGACTATTACGTAAAAGTCAATATTATCGTCTGTCCGACGACGGGGAACACATGCCGGTGAACAAATTTTATAGCATAACGGAACTGACGCGCGAATTCGGGGTCTCGACGCGCACGCTCCGCTTCTACGAGGACGAGGGACTGATCCATCCGGAGCGGCGTGGACGCACCCGTCTGTTCCGGCAAGCCGACAGGCGGCTCATCGCAGAAATTCTCCGCGGCCGGCGCATCGGTTTCACCATCGCCGAGATCCGTGAGATCATCCAGGTCTACAAGGAGCCGCCGGGCGAACTCGGCCAGCTGAAGCTCCTGATGAAGCGCGTCGATGAGAAGCGCGACGACCTGCGCCAGAAGCGCAAGGATATCGACGACACGCTGGCGGAACTCGACGCGATCGAAGAGACCTGCCTCGGCCGCCTCGCCGAAATCGGCGTCAACACCTGAAAAACGCCGCAGAGCGATTACCGGCCTTTATTGCGCCTCGGCGCTGCATTCGGCAGCAATCGTCTGAACCCGCTCGTCGTTCTGTATATCGATCGCGCCCTCCTGCAGCGGCGTGAACAGGGCTTGCGCCTGCAATTTCCCGAGCGTGCACTGGCAGAAGCTGTGGCAGAGCGCTTCGCCTTGTTGCATGACGCAAGAGGCGTTGCATTGCCTTAGGTAAGTTGCGACCGGATCCGGGGCTTGCGGCGGGAGGACGAGGGAAATCCCATAGGCGATGCCAATCAATACGGGCTGGTGGATGAGATAGAAGGCAAGGCTGTGGCGGCCGAGCCTTGCCGGCCACCAGGAGCCGGTGCCGACGGCGGCAAGCCGGTGCGGCAGCTTGGTTCTGATGGCGATCGAGGCGATACTCAATCCAGCGAAGAAGGGCGTTGCCCAGGGAAACAGCGGCACGTAGTCGTTGGACCGTTCCGGCGTCACCGCAAGGCCGATCCAGGCGAGATATCGCGGATCGAAGAAGGATGAGCGAAGCAGGCCGGGTGGCCCGAAATTATCGGTGATCCAGGCGGCAAAGAGCACGAGCGTAGCGATGAGCGTGACGGCGAGCGGCAGTCTCGAGAAAACGACGCCGACGAGCGTGAGCACCGCGATGCAGTGCAGGATGCCGAAATAGATCCACTCGTTCGGCATCGCGATGCGTGTGGCAAGCGAGATCACCGCGGCTGCCGCGGCGATCATGCCGAAACGCTTCCAGAAGGACGGCCAGCGAATCTCAGGCGTGCTTGAGAGCACCAGGCTGATGCCGACGATGAAGAGAAAGGTCGTGGCGATCGCCCGGGCATAGATCTTCAGCCAACCGGTTTCGGCCGTGCCCGGCGCGAGATAGCCCATGAACTCCATGTCCCAGCTGAAATGGTAGCTCGCCATGGCGATCAGCGCGATGCCGCGCGCCGTATCCAATAGACCGATGCGCGGCGGTTTTGCCGTTGCATCGGCTTCGCTTGCCGGCATTGTCATCAAAGTCCCTCGGACAAATCATTTCCGTCGCTCGACGGCCTATTGCGGCGAATAGAAGAAAGGTGGAGATTTGATGGCGGGCCGCTATCCATGATCGCCAGTCGCGCTTGCGAGAAAAATTGCCGTCGTGTCAGCACGACGATGACGATCGCCGTCGTCAGCATGAAGACATAGGGGTTGATGAACCAGCCGAGATAGCCGATTGACAGGAAGATTGCCCTGAGGCCCTCGTTGAAATTGCTGCCGGCAATGACGTTCATGCGGATGACGCGTTCGGCCGCCCGCTCGGCGGCGATGACGTCGCGCTCGGTGTCGCGCATCATCGGGATCGAACCGAAGAGGATGGTGCAGTAGTTGAACAGCCGGTAGGACCAGCCGAATTTGAAGAAGGCGTAGCCGAAAAGCGCTGCCAGCCCGCCGACCTTCATCTCGAACACAGCATGGCCGCCATGGAAGACGAAGGGCAGGTCGGCGAAGACGGCGTCGACCTTCTCAGTCGCACCGAGCAAAGCAAAGCAGCTGCCTATCGCGAAGATCGAGGTCGAGGCGAAGAAAGCGGTGCCGTTCTGCAGGCCGGCCATGATCTGGGTGTCGATCATCTTCAGGTCGCGGCGCAGCGAATTGTAGATCCATTCCCGGCGCCGTTCGGTCATCGCATGGGTCAGGCTGGTGCGTCCGAAGAAGGTGCGGCCGTGCAGCAGCCAGGAATAGCCCATCCAGACAAAGGCAAAGAAAGCCAGAGCGATATAATCCGCCGTCGTCATCAGTGATTCGGTCTCCGCATGAACGCGGCCACTATGCCGCAAGTCGGATTATGCCGCATGGCCGAGTTCGGCGGCTTTACGCGGGCTTTTGGCCATGCGGCAGTTCGGCATAATCGAGCCGTCGGGAAACGACAAGGTTTGGTGGATCGTCGACCGGCACTTCTGGACTAAAAATGGCAATGCGGCGTCCGTCAGCTCGCAGATTGAGGGCGGGGACCTAGCGCTCTCACGCTGGAGCGAAGTCAGTGCCATCGATCGCGCCTGCAACCGCCAGATGAGTGCGCCGCGTTAACCGCTTGTAAAGTCGTGATGGCCAATTGTCAGGACTGAACCTGAACTCCGAAATCAAAAGTGACCCATGAGTCGGCCGGATTACATCCCGAGTCTTGATGGCCTGCGCGGTGTCGCTGCGCTTCTGGTCGTTGGAGCCCATATTGGCCTTATCTTTCCGATCACAGCTCCGCATCTCGTGACGATGGGCGACGAAGCTGTCGGTTTGTTTTTTGCTCTCAGCGGCTTCCTGATGGCTCATCTCTACGGCTCACGGCCGGTCACGAGAGAAAACGTGCTGGATTTTCTTGTGAGCCGCTTTGCCCGCATCTATCCGGTTTACCTGGTGGCCGTCGTTCTCGTAGCGATGCTGTCGCGCATGCAAAATCTGGATTTTGTTCAGCCGATCGTTGGCGTCACGGATTTTCTGCGCCATGTCTTTCTTCTCGGCTCGAGTGGTGTTTTCTGGTCGATACCACCCGAGATCCAATTCTATCTGCTCTTTCCTGTCCTGTGGCTCTGCCTGGCTCAGCCGCAGCGCTATAGCGGCATGATTGTGGGCCTCACCGTGGTCGTCGTGGTGGATGGCCTGGTTGAATTGCCAGGCCCGGGAATAGTGCTCGTCTCCAAGCTTCCTTACTTTCTTTTCGGCGCACTTGCCGGGATCATGCATTCCCACTGGAACAGATGGATTCCATCCGCCCTCACAGGAATCCTGACGCTTTTCCTTCTTGCGGTGTTTTTCACTTACCGGCATATCCTGCCCGGCTTTTCCCCTGAATTTTGGGGTCTGCAAAGTGCGGTGGCCGCGGCCGTTATTGTCGGGCTCGTCGCTCGACAGCCTCCCATCGCAGCCCGTGTCCTGGCAGCGGCACCAGTACGATTTTTCGGAAAGATCAGTTTTTCACTTTACCTTTTCCATGTCCCCATCATGTTTTTGGCGCGTTTGACCTTTGATGCCTTGATGCCCGAACCGGCGCTCATTTTGCTGACGCTTTGCATTGCGGTAGCCGGGGCATGGTTCATCCACGAGACGATAGAGGTTCCCGGCCGGCGGCTGCTGGTCCTGATATGGCATGACAATCGCTGGCGTCTGGTTTCGCGCGAAACTCCGGCCGACCAAATGGACCGCGCAATTCTCGGCCTGCAGGAAATCGAAAAGCGCCTGGGGAACGGCGCAACGTCAGCCATGGCCGATCAACGACAAATCTCAGCGACGGCCGAACCCTCGGATGGAGGCGACGGCACGGTCATTCAAGATGATCGCAACGGGAAGCTCCGCGCATAGCTCAGCTAAGCTCTTGGGCGAGTCCGATGAGGAGCCCTCCAGGCCCGCGGATGTAGCAGAGCCGATAGGTGTCTTGATAGTCCACGACTTCGCCGACGAGCTGCGCGCCGCGCTTGCGGAGCCTCTCAAGCGTCTCGTCGATGTCATCAAGGGCGAACATGACGCGGAGGTAGCCTAGAGCGTTCACCGGGGCATCGCGGTGATCCGCGACTGCAGGCGGCCTGAGGAAGCGGGAGAGCTCGAGCCGGCTGTGGCCGTCAGGCGTGCGCATCATGGCAATCTCGACGTGCTGATCGCCCAGTCCAGTGACACGTCCAGCCCATTCTCCTTCGATCGCAGCCCGCCCTTCGAGCTCGAGGCCGAGGTCGCGAAAGAAATCAATCGTCTCTTCGAGGTCATCGACGACGATTCCGACGTTGTCCATCCGTTTGAGCGCCATGTGTCCAATCTCCCAATCTGCAAGGTGTCGTCTAGCATCGACGTCAGCAGGACATTGGGAGTCGGGGCAGACTGTCAAGATAAGGCTACCAGTTCTTCCGCCGCATAGGCTTCATTGAATGCAGCAATGAGTGGCAAGGTGGACCACTTGGTTTAGCGCGTGACCCCGAAAATCGGATTCGATTTTCGGGGAGGATTATGCGCACACTCAAAGTGCCTGCGCGTCCTATTGGACACGCGGCGCTCCAGTGTGCAGCCGGAATGTCGCACCGGCTCCATGCGATGTCGGTGTGCTGCACGGATTCGAAACCGACCTCGCTTAAGCTTGCATCCTCGTATTCAGAAAGCGCACCCATGTTTCTCTCGGTATTCGATGTCTTCAAGATCGGTGTCGGGCCGTCGAGTTCACACACGATGGGTCCGATGTCGGCGGCCAACCGGTTTCTCGAGCTGATCCTCTCGAACGAATGGCCGCGCCCGTCATCGGGCGCCCAGGTCACAGCCATCAAGGTCAGCCTGCACGGCTCGCTCGCCCATACCGGGATCGGCCACGGCACGGGCAGGGCTGTTATTCTCGGGCTGATGGGCGAAGCGCCCGACAGCGTCGATCCCGACAGAATGGACGGCATCGTCGACACCGTGGAGCGCACCGGCCGCATCACGCCGGACGGCCATCCCGGCTATCAGTTCCAGCCGAAAACCGACCTGATCTTCGACAAGAAACAGCCGCTGCCCGGCCATGCCAACGGCATGGTCTTTTCCGCCTATGACAGGGACGGCCGGCTTCTCGTCAAGCGCATCTATTATTCGGTCGGCGGCGGCTTCGTCGTTACCGACACCGAGCTCGAGCAGATGCGGGCGAAGAAGAACGCGCCCGGCGGCACGCGTGTGCCCTATCCCTTCTCCACCGCCAAGCAGATGCTCGAGATGGCGGAGCGCTCGGGGTTGTCGATCGCCCAGATGAAGCGGGCGAACGAGGAGAGCCAGCGCAGCCCCGAGGAACTCGACCAGGGGCTTG
>NZ_VSZV01000120.1:0-5792 GCF_008919455.1 Rhizobium sp. PEPV16 | reverse complement strand
CATGCTGGTTGGCCTGGTCGCCCAGGCCGCGCGCGCCCTTCCCGCGCATGGCTGGGATATCGAAATCCTCGAAGCCCATCACAACAGGAAGATCGACGCGCCGTCCGGTACGGCGCTGATGCTCGGCGAAGCGGCGGCCGAAGGCCGCGGCGTTTCCCTTTCATCTGTCGAGCGGCGCGGGCGTGACGGCATCACCGGCGAGCGCCCGCCCGGCGAAATCGGCTTTGCCGTCCTTCGGGCCGGCGGGCTCGTCGGAGAACACAGCGTCCTGTTTGCCGCCGCCGAGGAAGTCGTGACGCTCTCGCATTCGGCTCTCGATCGCGGCATGTTCGCCCGCGGCGCGCTTGCCGCCGCCCGCTGGATCGCAGGGCGCGCACCCGGCGAATACACCATGGGGGATGTGCTGGGCCTGGCGTGAATAAGGAAAACGGGCTCACAGCATATCGAGGATTGCCGAGGCGACGACGACCTCGGTTCCAGCCAATCCGACGGAGCAAAACAGCGTCGTATCGTCAGGCGACCCCCGCCCGGCCGTTTTCCCGGCCATGATATCGGCAAGGTCGGCCATGCGGTGTTCATTGCCGGAGCCGGTCAGGAAAAAGGGCGAAGCATAGGCGCGCGTCTGTTCGGGTGAATCCGTCGCGATCATGGCGGCGACATCGGCAAGATCCAGGCCGAGTTCGTATCCCTCATGCGTTTTCGAGCCAACGGTGTTGACGTGCACGCCGGGCTTCAAATCCCGCGCATGAATGACGGGCGTTCGGCTCGTCGTCGCACAGATGACGATGTCGGCGTCATAGACGGCTTCAGAAGCGCTGCCGGCAGGCTCCACTTCAATACCCAAGGCGTGCTGCATCTCGGCTGCAAAGGCGGCGCGATTCTTCTCGTCGCGGCTATAGACGCGGGCGCGGTCCAGCTTTCGAACGGCGGCGGCCGCGGCAAGCTGGGTTCGCGCTTGCGCTCCGCTGCCGAGGATCCCGACGATGCTGGCGTCAGGCGCGCTGAGATGCCGGATGGCGAGCCCTCCGATCGCACCGGTTCTGAGATTGCCAAGACGATCTCCGAGAATAATGCCCTTGAGCTTCGCGTCGTCGGCCGACCACACCGCGACGATCTGCGAATGCTCCGCCCCGTCGAATGTTTCATAGACTCGGAAGCCCGCGAGCGGTTTCTCGCCGAGGATGCCGCCGACGGTGAAGACGAGATCGCCGCGATCGGGAAACGAGACATGGTGCCGGGGCGGAGAGATCAACCGATTGTCGGCTCTCGCGAGAAAAGCGGTCTCGAGAGCATCGATCGCGATCATCATCAGCGCGCTGCCGACCAGATCCTCGTCTTTCAGAATTTTCGTCACGGCCAAACCTCCAGCCCATGCCGGCATGCTGCAACCCCAACCCCACTTGAGGTCAATAGGTGAGGCAAGCCGACATGCGCTGAAACATCGGCGTGAGGCCTAACTGACCAGACGGCGAGCCATCATGACGTCGTCGATCTCCCTGCCCTCCTCCAGAACCCCGCCGGGAATCCTGCCGATCTCGGAGAAGCCTTCCCGCTGATAGAAGCGTATTGCCGCCGGGTTCTCCGCGCTGACGAAGAGTTCCAGCTGCAGGATGCCGATATCGCGCGCGTGATCGGCCACCGCGCTGAGCAGCTTGCCGGCAAGGCCCGTTCCGCGCAGGCTCCTTCTGACGTAAACCATGATGATCGTTGCGCGATGGGCCATCTTGCTCGACCGCTGCCGAAGCAGGCCGGTTATGCCGACGGGTTCGTCACCCTGAAAGGTGATGAAAACCGGCTCATTCAGGCGATTGCGCCACTCCTCGAGAGAAAGAGCCTCCCAGTCCTCGTAGCGGCTTGCAAAGAGGGACGGTTCGGTGCGAAGCGCTTCCAGACGGATACGCCGGAAAGCCTCCACTTCGTCTGCCCTGACATGCCTGATCGTCGTGCCACTTTCATCCATCGGGACCTCCTGCGAGATGAGAGGTACTGTCAATACAGATGGCCTCAGCCGATGCAACCGGTGTCAGGACGCTTCGTAGTTCAGCATTTGCTCGAAGTGACGAGATCGAACGGAAATCCGTCATCTCAGGCGCCGGTCACTGCGCCGGGCTCCCCAGCCGGCCCCCTTTCCGAACGACCGGTTCGCCGCTCGGACCGACCACCGATTGATCGGTCGGCCTCGCTGCCGGTTCGCCAGTTGGCCCGACCCCCGGTTCACGGGCTGGCCCGTCGACCGGCTGGCCGGTGGATCGGACGACCAGGGGATCGGCTGGCTGGATGGCGGATTGATCGGTTGTTCGCCCCGGCACCGGCTTGCC
The DNA here is from genome assembly GCF_008919455.1 of Rhizobium sp. PEPV16. NCBI lineage: Bacteria > Pseudomonadati > Pseudomonadota > Alphaproteobacteria > Hyphomicrobiales > Rhizobiaceae > Rhizobium > Rhizobium sp. PEPV16. The sequence continues at coordinate 3,474 of NZ_VSZV01000120.1, read as the reverse complement.
GGTTGCCCCCGGCACCGGCTGGCCGGTTGCCGCGCTCAACGGCTCACCGGTTGGCCCGGCAACTGGCTCATCAGTTGAGCCTGCCACCGATTGATCGGTTGGCTTGTCGATCGCGAACGGTACAACTTCACGGATGATGAAGAGAAGAGCTATCCCGACCAACGTGCATGTCAGCGCGTAGAGAAGGAAATATTTCAGTGCATATCCCTCGCTGATTGGCAGCACCAACTTGACAATGGTGCAAATGATATTTCCGTATTATTGAACGATACTTGCAACGAAGGCAATCATTTTCAATAAGAGCCGCGAAGTTTCAAAAACGCACAGAACGGTATAAGGTAGTTATTGTAGATATTTAGGAAGCGCCTCCCCGATGCTCAATTTATCTTGAGGTCTCGGCAAGCCCAAGGAAGGCCCTGGAACCCGGATCCGATATCTGCCAGGCGAAGACAGCCTCGGCGATATGGGCTAGTTTGGGTGTGCCGGCGCCTGCTTTCGAGGGTGAGGCCCTCCAGGATCGGTGGCGGCAGGGGGACCCGCATGACGGCAATTGCATCTCTGTTTCAGGAAGCCGCCCGCCTTGCGGCCGCGTTCCGGCAGGCAGCGCCCGCCCGCCATATGCCCACCCACGACTACGCAGCCTCGCTTGCCTGTTTCGAAGAGCCGCTGCCGGCGGCAGGTTCCGATATGCTTGATGTCATCAGGCGTCTCTCGGACGGCGCTGAACCCGGGCTGCATGCAACCACTGGACCGCGCTTTTTCGGCTGGGTCATCGGCGGCTCCCATCCGGTCGGCGTCGCGGCCGATTTCCTCACCAGCGCCTGGGGCCAGAATGCCGGAAACCATGCCGCCGCCCCGGCCGCGGCAGCCGTCGAGACCGTCGCGGCGAGATGGCTTCTCGATCTCCTGAAGCTGCCGGCCGAAAGCTCGGTCGGCTTTGTCACCGGCGCGACGGTGGCGAACTTTACCTGCCTTGCCGCCGCCCGCGGCGAGGTGCTGCGACAGGTGGGCTGGGATGCCGACGCAAAGGGCCTGTTCGGAGCGCCTGAGATTGCCGTGCTGATCGGCGACGACGCCCACACCACCGTCTTCTCCGCGCTTCAGTTCCTCGGCCTCGGGCATGATCGCGTGCTGCGCCTGCCCACCGACGCGATGGGACGGATAGACCCAGCCGCGCTGGCGGGCACGCTCGATACTGTCTCTGGACCCGTCATCGCCGTTCTCCAGGCGGGGCAGATCAATACCGGCGCCTTCGACGATTTCGCCGCCATCATCCCGCTGTTGAAGGCGAAAGGCGCCTGGGTGCATATCGATGGCGCCTTTGGCCTCTGGGCGCAGGCGTCAGCGAAGACCAGCCACCTCAGCCGCGGCATCGAAGCGGCCGACAGCTGGGCGACCGACGGCCACAAGTGGCTGCAGACGCCCTATGATTGCGGCTATGCGATCGTCCGCGACGAGCTCGCCCATCGCCGCGCCATGACGATCGCCGCGAGCTACCTGCCGCTCGCCGGCGAAGGCGAACGCGATCCCTCCCATTACGTGCCCGAGCTTTCGAGGAGGGCGCGCGGCTTTGCCACCTGGGCGATGCTGAAACATCTCGGCCGCGACGGCATCACCGCCTTGATCGATCAGTGCTGCACCTCAGCGCGGCTGATCGCCGATCTTCTGTCGCGGCAACCGGGCATCGGCATACTGAACGACGTCGTGCTGAACCAGCTCGTCATTCGCTTCGGAACGGACCTGCCCTCCGAAGAAGGCGACGCGTTGACGCGAAAGACGATCGAAAAGATCCAGGCGGACGGCATGATCTTCGCCGGCGGCGCCAAATGGCGCGGCCGCGACGTCCTGCGCCTCTCTATCACCAATTGGCAGACGACGGCAGATGAGGCCCAACTCGCCGCACAAAGCATCATCGCCGCGTTCAAGAGTGTGAGCGGCGGCTGACGCAACGCGCGACAGCGAAGGCAATTCTTCCCCCGACCTCAACGGACGCAGGCCCGCCCGTATTCCGTCGATTGCCCCTTGGTTCGCTCGTGCGCGGAATTGTGCTATCGCGGGCCCCCGCTCACTCCAAGAGAGATCGAAACGTGAAAAACGTCCTGTTCGTCTGCAGTCAGAACAAACTTCGCAGCCCGACGGCCGAACAGGTCTTCGCAGGCTGGCCGGAGATCGAGGTCTCCTCGGCCGGCACCAACAACGATGCCGAAAACCCACTGTCGAACGAGCTGATCGAATGGGCCGATATCGTCTTCGTCATGGAGAAGGCTCACCGTGCGAAAATCCAGGGCAAATACCGGTCAGCTCTCAAAGGCAAGCGGCTGATATGCCTGGGTATTCCTGACGATTACGATTTCATGGACCCTACGCTCGTGCAACTACTGAAGGTCAAGGTACCCCGCATCTCTGAGCCCGGTCACGCGACCGCAAAACGACGCCCGCGCAAGGCGGGCAAATTCTTCCGTCCGTCCCGCTTGCGCCAGTGGTGGCACTTGCGGCCAAGCTGCGGGACCGGTCAAACTTGTTGAGAGACATATTCCGGAAACTCGGCCGCACCGCGACTTAGGGCTTTCACCATTAGCAGGCCGTCGTCGAAGTAGCCGTTTCTCGCGTAGAACTGGTGCGTACGCTCCCTTCCCAGAACCATGGCAATACGGACCACCGCGCATTCAATCCGCTCCGCCTCCGCCTCGATCCACGCCATCATCTTGCCGCCGATGCCCTGACTGCGCACGGCGTTGTCTACCACCACATTGTCCGCCTCGATATACTTGCCGCACCACAACTGAGTGACCGTCCAGAAACCCGACGCACCACCATCCGTTCGTCGATATATGCTGCTATGCAGCGGTAGTTGCTCTGTGCGAACATGGCTGAGAGTCGTTGGAAAACCACGGCCTCGCTCAGGCGACTAACCTGGCTGTACAGCGGGAAAATTGTCATCGTCTGATCGAGACCGACCAGCTCGCGGATGATCACTTCGTCGGACACAGCAGCCCCCTATCCTCTCGATCGCATGATAGTGCACGCGAACTTGGTCATGATCCATGGGCGTCAACCACTTGCAGTAGACTGCCTGTCTTCCCATTGTAATCCGCTGCGCTTATAGCTCCCCGCCCGTTCCGATCGCACAAGGAGGAGAGCCATGAACGCCAATGATGTCGCCGCCCATTGGGAGAGCAATGCCGAGACCTGGACGATCTATAGCCGCGCGGGCTACGACAAATATCGCGACGCGCTGAACACACCGGCCTTTCTGAAGATGCTGCCGCCGGTGGCAGGCCTTGCCGGGCTCGATCTCGGCTGCGGCGAAGGTTCCAACACCCGCGCCGTCGCCCGCCTCGGCGCCCGCATGATCGGTCTCGACATCGCCCCGACCTTCATTCGTTATGCCCGCGAGACCGAGACGCAAGCGCCGCTCGGCATCGACTACGTGCTCGGCGACGGCCAGGGCATCGATTTCCCCGAAGCGAGCTT
>NZ_VSZV01000304.1:6428-33004 GCF_008919455.1 Rhizobium sp. PEPV16 | reverse complement strand
GCATCAGCGCCGCCACGGCGATCCCGCCGTCGGCGGCAGCACGCGGGCGCCAATCATGACCGCCTATCGTCAGCAGGTGCTGCTCTGCGCCGCCGCAATCGAGCGTGGGGTCGGGCGGCCGCGGGATATGAAGGCTCAGGTGCCCAATGCCGGCCGAATCCTGCTGGACAACGTCTACGGATGGTTCGAACGCAAGGAGAAGGGCGTCTACGCCCTGACGCCTGCAGGGCAGGCGGCGCTCTTGCGCTGGCCGCAGACTATTCTCTCCGAGCCTGCTCCTTGAGCCACGCGAAAGGGGAACCTCATTGCCCTTTGACAAATCCGCCGTCTTCCCCCATATCACCCTGAACTGAACCGCCTGCGCGACATTCGCGTGGGCGGTTTTGCGTTTCAACGGCTTGAAAGCTGCAATTCATTCGCAACCGCAGGGGAACGATATGAGTGACAACGGCGATCTTACGGTTCGCAAGCTGGCGATGTGGGGGATTCCGCTGTCGCTCGGCGTCATGGGGCTGAAGATGGTGGCCTGGTGGGTCACCGGGTCGGTGGCGCTGCTGTCGGACGGGCTCGAATCGTCGGTCAACGTCGTTGCCGCCTTCATCGCCTTCTTCGTCATCCGCTATGCGCAGAAGCCGGCCGATCACGACCATCCCTTCGGTCATCACAAGGCGGAATATCTGTCTGCCGTCACCGAGGGCGTGCTGATCGTCGTCGCCGCGCTGCTGATCGTCAACGAGGCGGTCGGTTATCTCGCCGAGCCGCGCATGCTGGATGCACCGGTGCTCGGTCTTGCGATCAATTTCGCGGCCGGCGTCATCAATGCGATCTGGGCGCAGCTGCTGATCCGGACCGGACGCAGACATCGTTCGGCAGCGCTTTCGGCGGACGGGCAGCATATCATGTCGGATGTGGTGACCTCTGTCGGCGTGCTTGTTGGCCTGTTGCTGGCGCTGGCAACGGGTTATGCGATCTTCGATCCGGTGCTTGCCATTCTCGTTGCCGTCAACATCCTCTATCAGGGTTGGAAGGTGATCTCGCAATCGATCGGCGGGCTGATGGACCAGGCTGTCGAGCCACAGGAGGAGGAGGCGATCAAGCAGGCGATTGCCACCCACGCGGAGGGCTCGATCGGCGTGCATGACCTGAAAACCAGGCGGGCAGGCACCGTCACCTTCATCGATTTCCACATGGTGGTGCCTGGCGGGATGTCGGTGCGGCAGGCGCATGATATATGCGACCGCCTTGAGGATGCCATCAGGGCGGTGCACGAGGGCGCCACTATCGCAATTCATGTGGAGCCGGAGGGCGAAAAGGCTCACGGCATCCGCGTCAAAGTTGTCAAGGAGACATGATGCCGAGTACCGATGTTTCCAGCCTGTCGATGCTGGGTCAGCAGACCGAAACCGCGCAATCGCCGGAGGAGGCAATGCTTGAGAAAGTGCCGTCCAACCATGCCGACACCGATTACGTCGTGCGCTTCACCGCGCCGGAATTCACTTCGCTCTGCCCGATGACCGGGCAACCGGATTTCGCTCATATCGTCATCGACTACATTCCGGGCGAATGGCTGGTGGAATCGAAGTCGCTGAAGCTCTTCCTGCATTCCTTCCGCAATCACGGCGCTTTCCACGAGGATTGCTCGATCTACATCGCCAAGCGCATCGTCGAGTTGCTCGATCCCAGGTGGCTCAGGATCGGCGCCTACTGGTATCCGCGCGGAGGCATCCCGATCGACGTCTTCTGGCAGACGGGCAAGCCGCCGGAAGGCGTGTGGCTGCCGGAACAGGGCGTTGCCACCTACCGCGGCCGTGGGTGAGCTGCGTTCGGGCGCAGCCCGAGCAATCGATCCAGTGAATCGATTGCAGCAGCGAACGCCCTGAGCCGAAGCGAAGGGCCGGGCGACGATGCAGCAATATCAACTGCCGCCCATTCTCCGGCCGCTAGATCTCACACATCCGTAACATCGTCGCCGGACGAGTCGTCGGTGGAATCGCTGCCGCCGTCGTAATCGGCTTGCTGCAGGTTGGCGTCGTTGTCATCGGCTGTGTTGTCGGAGGCCTGACGGGTGTCGTCATTGCCGTAATAATTGTTGATGACAGTTTCTTCGGTCGGCGCGCTGGCATTGCCGAGGGGATTGGCGCCGAACGGCGAACCCAAGCCGAGCGAGGACATGTGGTTGCCGAAGATGCCGCTCAGCGAATTGGCAAGCAGCATGCCGCCGGCCACGCCCGCTGCCGTGCCGAGCGCGCCGTGCAGGAAGCTGCCGCCCGCCGACGGCGCAGAGGCCTGCTGGCTCCAGGGGCCGGTCGGCTGCTGCTGGGGCTGGGGCTGGCGGACATTGCCGTCGCCGCGGGGATCGTCATAGTCGCGGGATTGCTGGCCCCAGGGACCAGGATTGGAGGGGCCGGGATTGGAGGGAACTGGGGCCGGCTGCTGCGTCTGGGTGTTGCCGAAGATCGAGCTCAAGAAGCCGCCGCCCTGTTCGGCCTGGCGGTGTTCGCTCTCGCCGGCTTCCAGCTGGCGGACATGCTCTTCGAGTTGCTTGATGTGGTTGGCAGCCGCCTCCAGCCCCTTTTCCTGAACGATGACGGCCTGGGCGAGATAATAGGTGGCGGAGGGCTGTTCGCGCGTCGCCTGGTCGATCAGGGCTTCGGCATCGCGGTCGCGCGGCGTGGCCGCAGCGGTGCGTACGCGGTCGAAGAGGGCGGTCAGCAATTGGCGTTCTTCGGGTGACATTGTCCTGCCTCCTAGTGATCTGATGCGGCGTTTGCCGCGTGAGGTTGAGGTAGGAACCGATTTAGGCTTTTCAAAGCCTTTCGCCGTTACAATTCAGTAAGGCTTGCAGAACGGCGCGCGGCTTCTTAAGGATATCTCCATCGCTTCGGTGCCTTGTGTTTTTCCCGCATTGTTTTAGGCATTGAGTCGCACTATGTGCGAGGAACCCGAATTCATCTCCAAGAGGTTCGAATGAACGACGAAGACCAGGACGACAAGACGAAGGAACTGCCGCTCGGCAAGGAAACGGAGGCGAATCTTTTCAAGTCGCGTTCGATCTTCATCTACGGACCGATCAATCAGGAATTGGCGCAGAAGGTCTGCTCGCAGCTCGTGGCGCTTGCCGCGGCCAGTGACGAGGACATCCGCATCTATGTCAATTCGCCCGGCGGCCACGTCGAATCCGGCGATTCCATTCATGACATGATCAAGTTCATCAAGCCGAAGGTCTGGATGATCGGTACCGGCTGGGTCGCATCGGCCGGCGCGCTGATCTATGTCGCCACTCCGAAGGAACGGCGCCTGTGCCTGCCGAACACGCGCTTCCTGCTGCATCAGCCCTCCGGCGGCACGCGCGGCATGGCATCCGACATCGAAATCCAGGCACGCGAGATCATCAAGATGAACGAGCGCCTGAACAGGATCATGGCGGAGGCCACTGGCCAGCCGCTCGACAAGATCGACAAGGATACGGATCGCGACTACTGGCTTTCGGCCGAGGAGGCGAAGGATTATGGCCTCGTTTCACGGATCGTCACATCGCAGGCCGATATCTAAGTTTTATCAGCCAAAGCTGCCAAGAACCCGCCCTTGCCTGCCCATCGCAGGTGAGGGCGTTCTGTTTTTGGATAGCGCTTGAACGGAGATGATCTCCTAGCGGCAAGGTCTGAACGGAAAGCAATGAATCCGGACTTGCGCCTGGGACGGCCATCATGCTCCATGCGCCATTCGCGCAGCTCGAGTCCCGCCATGCTCAAAGATTTTTCCGTCCAGGCCCTGTTCATGGGACTGCTGACTGCCTTCGTCGGCTCCGCCAGTTCCTTCGCCGTCGTGCTGCACGGGCTTGAGGCGGTCGGCGCGACGGATGCGCAGGCGGCATCCGGTCTGATGGCATTGTCGATCTCCATGGGCATCTGCGCGATCGTGCTCAGTGCCGTGACGCGATTGCCGATCAGTATCGCCTGGTCGACGCCGGGCGCCGCGCTGCTGGCAAGCACCGGGGCAATCGAGGGCGGCTTCAATGCGGCGGTCGGGGCATTCCTGGTCTGTGCTGCGCTGATCATCGTCGCCGGGCTGTTCAAGCCGCTCGGCCGGGCGGTTGCCGCCATTCCCGCGCCGCTTGCCAATGCGATGCTTTCCGGCGTGCTGATCGGCCTCTGCTTCGCGCCGGTGAAGGCAATCGGCTTCAATCCGCTGTTCGGGCTGCCGATCGTTCTCGCCTGGATCGTTGTCGGCGCCTTCAAGCGGCTCTGGGCGGTGCCGGCAGCACTCGCGGCCTTCGTGCTGGTGCTTGTCTTCGGCGTCGATATTCCCGAGGGCGCATTCGCCTCGCTCGAACGATCGCTGGTGCCGACGGCCGAAGTCGTCCGGCCGGTGTTCAACCTTGCTGCTTTCATCTCGATCGCGCTGCCGCTCTTCATCGTCACCATGGCCTCGCAGAACATTCCCGGCATCGCGGTGCTGAAGGTCAATCACTACGATCCGAAGCCCGGTCCGCTCTTTGCCGTCACCGGCTTCTTCTCGCTGCTGTCGGCGCCGTTCGGCGGCCACGCGGTCAATCTGGCGGCGATCACCGCGGCGATGTGCGCGGGCCAAGATGCCCATGCCGATCCGAAGCGTCGCTACTGGGCATCACTGATCGCCGGCGTCGGTTATATCATCCTCGGCTCGCTTGCCGGCGCGGTGACGGCCTTCGTCGCATTGGCGCCTCCTATCCTGATCGAGGCGGTGGCGGGGCTGGCGCTGGTCGGCGCCTTCTCGTCCTCGGCAATGTCGGCTTTCCAGGCGCCGGACTCGCGCGAGGCGGCGGCAATCACCTTCCTCGTCACCGCCTCCGGCGTTTCCTTCGGCGGTATTTCCGGCGCCTTCTGGGGCCTGATCGCGGGTGGGCTGATGCTCGCGCTGTCGCGGCTGGTGAAGATTTGGAAAGACCGAGCTCAGTCGAGGTAGCGGAAGGTCGGTCTGCTCTCCAAATGCCGGATCCTGGCGCTTTCAAGCAGCTCCGCCGGCAATAGGTGGGCAGTTCATCGAATGTTGGCGGCGACCAAAGGCCGGGCAAGGACTTGCCAGCTTTACCGTCCGAGGCTATAAGCGCGGTCATGAAGACCACTGGCGCCAGAATTTCTGACACGATTGTACGCGGCCGCATCGCCCTGCGTGACAATACGCGCGCCCTGACCTCGCTCCTTCTCCTCGGCCTTACGCGCGGTTGCCGGGTCCTTTGAGGAGCGCCCGGCGGCCGAAAGCCCGCCCGGCCATCGCTCCTCGCGACTCACTTTCAAAATTGACCTAACGACCGACAAGGTCCGCATTTGTTTATCGCCAAGCCCGACGTGATCGGCTAAGAGCGGGCAAATGCCGGGACGAGGAGACGATACGATGGACGCGAAGACGCAATCCCCCCGAGATAAGATGGCCTCCAAGAGCGAGATGAGCCCCGCAAAAGGCATGCCAGACGCCGCGGTGAAATACCGGGCCTATCCGCAGGTGAACATTCCCGACCGCACATGGCCGACGAAGACCATTACCAAGGCACCGGTCTGGTGCTCGGTCGACCTGCGCGACGGCAACCAGGCGCTCGTCGACCCGATGGGCCACGATCGCAAGGCGCGCATGTTCCATTTGCTCATCGAGATGGGCTTCAAGGAAATCGAGATCGGTTTCCCCTCGGCTTCGCAGACCGATTTCGACTTCGCCCGCTGGTGCGTGGAGGAGGGCAATGTGCCCGACGACGTCTCCCTGCAGGTGTTGGTACAGTGCCGCCCGGAACTCATCACCCGCACCTTCGAAGCGCTGGAAGGCGCAATCCGGCCGATCGTGCATTTCTACAACTCCACCAGCGAGTTGCAGCGCCGCGTCGTCTTCGCCAAGGATGTGCAGGGCATCAAGCAGATCGCCGTCGATGCCGCCAAGATGATCACCGATATGGCCACGAAGGCCGGCGGCGGTTACCGTTTCGAATATTCCCCCGAGAGCTTTACCGGCACCGAACTCGACGTGGCGCTGGAGATCTGCAACGCCGTCATCGAGGTCGTCAAGCCGACGCCCGACAACAAGCTGATCATCAACCTGCCGTCCACCGTCGAGATGGCGACGCCGAACGTCTATGCCGACCAGATCGAATGGATGTGCCGCAACCTCGATAATCGCGAGAACCTGATCGTTTCGCTGCATCCGCATAACGATCGCGGCACCGGCATTGCCGCTGCCGAACTGGCACTGCTGGCAGGTGCCGACCGGGTCGAAGGCACGCTGTTCGGCAATGGCGAGCGCACCGGCAATGTCGACATGGTGACGATGGCGCTGAACATGTTCACGCAAGGCGTCGATCCCGAGATCGATTGCTCGAATATCGAGCGCATCAAGGAAGTGTTCGAATATTCGAACCAGATGGTGATCGGCGAGCGTCATCCCTATGTCGGCGAGCTGGTCTATACGGCCTTCTCCGGCTCGCATCAGGACGCGATCAACAAGGGTATGAAGGCAGCACAGGTCGCCAATCATCCCGTGTGGGAAGTTCCGTACCTGCCGATTGATCCGCGCGATGTCGGTCGTTCCTACGAGGCGATCATCCGCATCAACTCTCAGTCTGGCAAGGGCGGCATCGCCTATATCCTGCAGCAGGATTACGGGCTGAACCTGCCGCGCAACCTGCAGGTGGAATTCCGCGAGGATATCCAGCGCATCACCGACGTAGAGGGCAAGGAGCTTCCGTCCCGGCGCATCTACGACCGCTTCATCGAGCGCTACGTGACGCAGCCGGAAGGGCGCCTGCGCTTCGTCGACCATCACACCTATCCCGACACTGAGCACAAGGGTCAGCGGATCGTCGCAGCCGAGATTACCGACAATGGGGAGATCAAGCGCATCGAAGGGCGCGGCAACGGTCCGATCGATGGCTTCATCAATGCGCTGTCGCATTATCTCGGCATCGAGATGTCGGTCGAGGACTATTCCGAGCATTCGCTCCAGCATGGCTCGAACGCGGCGGCGATCTCCTATGTCGAGACCTCCTATCCCGGCGGCAAACTCTTCGGCGCCGGCATCAATACCAACATCGTCGCGGCATCGCTGGAAGCGATCGTCTCGGCGGCAAACCGCGTGCTCGACGTGAAGGCCGGCAAGGCCTGATTTCGGAAAGCCTCAGGCCTCGGCCGTAATACTGCATTAAATTATGTAGAAATTCAAAGTGTTACAGCGTCCTATGCGCGTCTGAAAAGACGCGCGGCGCTGTAGCGCGGCGCGGCCTGACGATGCAGTCGGCAATCTCGCCGGCTTCATTTCGCGCCTCTGCGTGGCGCTGGCCCCATTGGCAGAGCGCCAGCAGCACCGGTTCGAGACCAAGGCCGAGTTCAGTCGCGCTGTATTCGACACGGGCGGGGACCTCGGCAAAGACTTGGCGGGCGACCAGCCCGTGCTCCTCCATCTCGCGCAGCTGCTGGATCAGCACCTTCTGGGTAATGGCGGGCATCATCCGCTTCAGTTCCGAAAGACGCTTCGGACCGGAGAAGACGTAATAGAGGATGATGGGTTTCCAGCGTCCTGAGATCACCTTCAGCGCACGCTCGACCGGCAGCTCGGGGAGTCTTTTCATCGGCTCAGCCATGGTCACCTCCTGGTGGGTATGGCACGAAAGAGTGTGTATTTTTATCTGATAGTCTATTGCTAAACCTGCCCCACGCCAATCAGACGTGAGGTTCATCTGTCATGAAAGCCGTCCAATTCACTCGCTTCGGTCCTCCCGATGTCCTCGAGGTCGTAGAACTGCCGGTTCCCGAGCTGGGGCCGGGTGAGTTTCTCATCCGCGTCCATGCGGCGGGTGTCAACTTCTTTGAGGTGCTGATGCGGGCCGACCGTTATGCCGCAACGCCCGATCTGCCGATGTTTCCCGGTGTCGAGGTCGCGGGTACGATCGAGCGAGCAGAGCCTGGTGCCGACCGCTCGCTCATTGGCATGCGGGTTGCCGTTCCTCTCTTTGCGACCGGGCGCGGTTCTGGCGGCTATGCCGAATTCGTCGCGGTCGACGGCGGGGCGGTGATGCAGCTGCCGGATGCGGTTTCTTTCGCGGCGGCTGCCGGTTTGATGGTGCAAGGGCTGACCGCGTCGCATCTCCTGCGCCGCAGTCCCGCGAAAGGCAAGAATGTTCTCGTGAGTGCGGCAGCGGGCGGTGTCGGGTCGCTGCTGGTGCAGCTCGCGAGACGTGACGGGGCGAGGATGGTGATCGCGGCGGCGAGCAGTGACGAGAAGAGGGCGCTTTCCCTGTCTCTCGGCGCCGATCATGCGGTCGATTATACGGCGTCTGGCTGGCAGGAGGACGTCAGAAGGCTGACCGGAGGGCTCGGCGCGGATATCATCTATGAAACCGTCGGCGGCGCGTTTTCAAGGGCGGCACTCGATGCGCTGGCGCCTTGCGGCGAGCTGGTGCTGGCGGCGATGGGGCGGTTCGGGCTTGAGGAGGCCGATGTCGAGCACATGCTTGATGACAATCAGTCAATCAAGGGATTTTCGCTATTGCCGCTGCTGACGCCTCAGGGGGTGCAGGAGGATCTTGCCGCGCTCTTCGAGCTTGCCGCGGCGGGTGCCCTGACGGTTATCGACGGCGGTCGTTTCCCACTGCATCAAGCGGCGGAAGCGCATCGCGCCATCGAAGGGCGGCGGGCGGTCGGCAAGGTGGTGCTGGTGCCTTAAATCAAAGAAGGCGATGCACGATGTCGTGCGATACCGCTCGGCATCGTGCTCCGGCAATCAGATCGCGGTGGCGATCTCCATGGCGAGCTGGCCGAGCGTTGCTTCGGCGGAGGGGCCGGCAAGCACATAGGAGGTGCCGGCATTGTGCCAGGTCACGAGGCCGATCTCGTCCTTGATCGTTTCCTTGAAGTCGTCGGTCTCCGGCGGCTGTGCGTCCTTGCGGAAGCAAATGGAGATGATGTCGCCATCGGAATTAGAATAGACGAGCTGTCCGACAGGGCGGCTATCGCCAAGGATGACGCGTGCGCCCTGGAAGGTCCAGGCTTCGGCGCTCAGATCCGGCACGCGGAAGGGCACGCCGATCGCCGTCGTCAGCCAGCTGGAGATTTCCTCGGCCTGCGAGGCGGGCACTTCGACGAGATGACGGGGCTGGCGGATCAGCAGGCGTTGATAGGCGGTGACGTCGCCCAGCCAGTCGCTGGTATTGGCCGGTGCCGCATTGGTGGTAGCCGTGCTGGCAATCTCGTCGGCATCCGGCGCGGTGCCGACGAAATAGCCGATACCGCAACCGACGACAAAGAGGATGAGGGCGGCGGCCAGTGCCTGCGGGCCGCTCGGCGCCAGTTTCACTTGCGGGCGCGTGGCGCGCTGGGCGATCGGCGTTTTCGGCGGCTGCGTGCTCTTGATCGAGCGGACGAGGGCAAGCGGTACAGGCTCCTTCAGGATATCGTCGAGGCGGCGGCGGCCGAAATCAGCGCCGTGACGCAGCTTCTCATGCAGTCGGCGTGCATTCTCGTCGCTTGCCAGACGCTGCTCCAGTTCTTGCCGCTGTTCGAGCGAGACTTCGCCGTCGAGAAGAGCGGTGAGCTGGGCTTCGAGCGGCAGTTTCCTAAGATCGAGCAAATTCAGAACCTGTGGATCGGGTGGGTGCCGGCAAGCCCGGCGAAATGCAGCCTCGCGGTCGCGAGCTGCGAGACGACGTTTGCCACCGGAATACCCATGATGTCGGCCGCCTGCTGGTAGCTGTGGCCTTCGACGTCGACCAGCAGGAACATGCTAGAAACGCCATCCGGCATATCGGAAATCATGTGATGGATGGTGTCGGGATCGACCGCGGCCGAGCGATCGCGCGCGGCCTCGCGAATATCGGTGACGTTGCCGCGGACGGAAGCCTTCGGCTTGCGCTTGCGGTTGTCGTCGGTCCATTGCTGGCGGGCAAGCGTATAGATCCAGCTTTCCAGACGGCCTTCGCCGCTCCATTGATGACCTTTGGAGACGGCGCGCTGACAGACGGCCTGAACGAGTTCATCGGCCACGGCAACCTCGCCCGCGAGCGTGATCGCGAAGCGGCGAAGGCGGGGCAGGAGGCCGACGAGATCACGCCGGAGATCGATGGTCGTTGCGGGCTGACGCATTGTCTATCCAAGAAGCATTCACAATGGTTTCGCGGACGAAGGGTTCGCCGTCGGGCGCGAAACCGACTTTATCGACGCCGTCGTTGCATGCGCTTTATGAAACAAGTCTCCTGCACTTCGCAAGCATCCGGTCGTCTTCATCCCTCTTTCCCAAGGGATTTTCGTATTGTGGCCTGCAAAGCTTGCGTCAATATGTCTTGTAGCCGTTCAAGCTTTGCAGCAGGGAGCGATAGGCCCAGGTGCCTTCGCCGCCGCGATCACGGATTTCGACAAGCTGGACGCGAGCACCCTGGATGTCTCCCTGTTCCACCAGCGCCATGCCCATATAGGAGCGGGCGAGGATATAATTCTCATCCGCCTGCAGCGCCTTGCGGTAGTAGGACATGCCGAGCTCCATGCGGCCGGCCTTGCGGTTGGCGTAGCCGAGATAGTTCAGGACGCGCGGGTCGTTCTGGTAGCGAGCGAGATTGAGCACGGTGATGGCGTTGTCATACTGGCCGGCATAGGCAAACTCGCGGGCGAACTGATAGAGATCGTCGTCGTTGAAGCTGCTCTTCTTCGGGTTGACACATTCCTTCTTGGCCTTGTCCCAGACCTTGCCGCCGGTGCAGGTCTTGGTCGTCTGGGTCTTCGGCGGCGGGTTGGTGTCATCGTTGCTGTCGCCGGCCGCGAAAGCGGCCGTGGCGATGCCGAAGGCAAAGCCGGCGGCGAGCGAAAGTCTGGACAGGTGGCGGAAAGAAAAAGTCATCGGCGCGCTCCGTTCTCAGGCAATGCATTTGCTCGGATTGTACGCTTACCACTAAAAATACCAAGAGGGTAAGCAACCTCTGCGGCAAATGTTGCGACGGTGGCCTGATGTCCTCGCAGATCGATTCAAGTGCTGCACAAAAAGAGTCTGGAACTGGAGCTAAGACGCGAAAATATCGGCGCTTTCCGGCATCACCGCGTCGCCAGCCCTGTTGAGGCTGAAGCGCTCGCCGCTGAGCTCCCAGGCACCGGGAGAGCCATCGATGGAGAAGAGGTTGTAGGCTGCGGGCGGCTTGATGCTGCCCGGTCCCTGCGAGGCAGAGGCGATACCGACGACTGGCACCGGCTGCATCTGGCCGCGCAGCCAATTTAGCGTGTTCAGGTGCGTATGTCCGTGCAGCACGAGTTCGGCGCCGCCCGTCGAAATCACGGCGGCGAAGCGGCGGATGCCGATCATCCGTTTATAGAAGGCCGTGGCGCCGCGGATCGGCGGGTGATGGATCATGACGACGCGGAAGAGACCGGCTTCGCCAGCCGCACGCAGTATGTTGACAGTATCGCGGGCCTGTCGCGCGCCGAAAAAGCCAGAGGCGGCGAAGGGAGGGGTGGCGACCGCCGTCGAGCAGCCGACAATCGCGACTTTGCCGCGAACGCGCAGATAAGGAAAGATATGGCGGTCGTCCTGCCATTGCGGTGGAGCGAGATCGCCGCGGACATAATCGTACCAGGCGCGCATCGACTTCTCGTAGGAGCCGGGTACATAGGCATCGTGATTGCCGGGAACGACCGACGTGTCTGCGGGATCGCCGAGCGCGCGCAGCCAGGCGGCGGCCGAGCGGATCTCGATGCCGCTCGCCAGATTGACGAGGTCCCCGGTGACGGCCAGGTGATCGGCCTGATGGGCGCGGATGTCGTCGAGCAGCAGATCCAACGTGCTGCCGAAAAGGTGCTTGCGTCGATTTCGATGCCAGTTCACAAAGCCTGTTATGCGTTTTGAAAACAGCTCTTGAATGGAAAGACTGGGCAACGGCCCGAGGTGGACGTCGGAAATATGCGCGAGCTTGAACATTCTACGAGACATAGACCAGCTTATTGACAAATCAAACACATCCGGCGCGATGAAGAGCCGAAACGGAACGATGGTGGATAAAGAGAAGCGGCCCCCTCACATCAGGCTGGCGTTGCGCCTCCTGCATGTCTATTTCTCCTTTGCCCGCGGCATGACCGTGGGTGTCAGGGCCGCCTGCTTCGATGCGGACGGTCGTATTTTCCTGGTGCGCCACAGCTATATCGGCGGCTGGCATATGCCCGGCGGCGGACTGGAGCGCAACGAGACGGCCGAAGAAGCGCTGGTCAAGGAGCTGCGCGAGGAGGGCAACCTCAGGATCATCGGCAAACCGGAGTTGGTTCAGGTCTATTTCAACACCACGACCACAAAGCGTGACCATGTCGTGTTCTACCGGGCGACAGTCGAGCAGACCGCGCCGCGGCCGCCGGACTGGGAGATCTCCGACAGCGGCTTCTTCTCCCTCGACAGCCTGCCCGAGGGCACGACCGATGCCACCCATCGCCGTCTTGCCGAGCTTCGGGGCGAGCAGGAGCCCGACCATCGCTGGTAAGTTCAGGCCCCGGCAAGCCCGCTGCATAATTTACTCTTAAATCGGAATCGATTCTAAGAGTAAATTATGCAGCAATTTAAAGTTCTACAGCGTCCTTTGCGCGTCTGAAAAGACGCGCTGCGCTGTAGCGCGGCCATGCGGGCTGTCGAGATCGAGGGTCGGGCCGACGGGGACGATGCCGGTCGGGTTGATCGTCTTGTGGCTGCGGTAATAGTGCTGCTTGATATGTGTCAGATTCACCGTCTCGGCAACGCCAGGCATCTGGTAGAGATCGCGGAGGTAGCCTGGCAGGTTGCGGTAATCCGCGATGCGGCGGATGTTGCATTTGAAGTGGCCGACATAGACGGGGTCGAAACGCACCAGCGTGGTGAACAGGCGCCAGTCGGCCTCGGTTTGCCTGCTGCCGAAGAGATAGCGGTTTTTGCCTAGACGTTCATCGAGCATCTCGAGCGTTTCGAACAGCTTGGCCACATTTTCCGCATAGGCTTCCTGGGTGGTGGCAAAGCCTGCCTTGTAGACGCCGTTGTTGACGGTGTCGTAGACGGTGGTGTTCAGCGCATCGATTTCGGCGCGAAGGTCCTCGGGATAGAAATCGGCTGTCGAGCCGGTCAGCCCGTCGAAGGCGCCGTTGAACATGCGAATGATCTCGGCGGATTCGTTGTTGACGATCGTGCCGGTCTTCTTGTCCCAGAGCACGGGAACGGTGACGCGGCCGGAATGGTGCGGATCAGCCTTGACATAGACCTGCCAAAGCGCGGACGCGCCGAAGAGGTGGTCGCCGGTGGCGCCGTCGCCGACCTTGAACTCCCAGCCGTTCTCGAGCATCAGTGGATCGACGACGGAAACCGAGATCAGCTCTTCGAGCTTCTTCAGCTTGCGGAAGATCAGCGTGCGGTGCGCCCAGGGGCAGGCGAGCGAGACATAGAGATGGTAACGCCCGGCCTCGGCCTTGAAGCCGCCGCTGCCGGAAGGGCCGGCCCCACCGTCCGATGTCACCCAGTTGCGGAACTGCGAGGGCTGCCGCTTGAAATGGCCCTTGCTCTCCTTCGTGTCGTACCAGGCGTCACGCCAGACGCCGTCCACCAGCATTCCCATGATCTTCATTCCCTTGATTGCGTGTTGGAGCGGAAGATATCGCAGATGGCAGGGCTTTACAGGCGGCAAAGATTGAACAGTGCGTCACATCGTTCGGGCACCGCATAATTCAAAGTGTTGCAGCGTCCTTTTTGGCTCTCGAAAAGATGCGCCGCGGTGTGGTCGTGCATTTTGCGTTGGACGACGGAAATTTTTCCTGCTATCGGCCTTTTCACGATTTTCGGACACTGCCTGATGTTCATTTCCAGAAACCCGCGACGACGCTGATGCTCCCGAACGCCCAAGGCGTGTTCGAGACCCATCAATCTGTCCATCCGGTTTCTGTCATCATGTACAAGCACGATCTCGTCTACCTCACTGAAGACGCGTCTCATGACGCCGCCATCGAACACATCAACGAAGAAGCCTTCGGTCCCGGCCGCTTCACCCGCGCTGCCGCGCGCATCCGTGAGCAGGGGCCTCATGATCTGTCGCTTTCCTTCATCTGCACCGATAATGGTGAGACGATCGCCTCCGTGCGCATGACGCCGGTGCTGGCCGGCACGGTGAAGGGACATCTGCTCGGTCCGCTCGCCGTCCGCCCCTCCCACAAGAACAAGGGCATCGGCCGGGAGTTGGTGCGGATTGCGGTGGAGGCGGCAAGACGCAAAGGCTCGGAAGCCGTCATCCTCGTCGGCGATCCACCCTATTACGGCCCGCTCGGCTTCGAGAAGGTTGCCTATAACGCGCTGTCTTTTCCAGGCCCGGTCGATCCCCATCGTGTGCTCGTCGTTCCGATCGCCGAGGGCGTGCATGAGCGGCTGAAAGGCACGATCGCCTGGCGCGAATGATCTTGCGACAGCCGCTACAGGCTTTTCCGGAGAAGCTGTGCGTGCCGCCTTCCGTGTCACCTTGCCGTCGGTATCGCGGATGAGGACCGCGAGCGGCCAACGATCCGAGGGCCGACATCGCTGGTGTTGAAGGCCGAGAGCGCATCGGTGATCACCGCAAGTTCCTCCGGCGTGGGCGAGGCGGTGAGCTCGAATTCCGGCATGAGATTAGCGCCCTTCTCGCCACCACATGGCGCCGAAGGCGAGCAGCAGGATGCCGACGCCGGCGAAACCGGCAAAGAGCGGCAGCGTGTTAATGCCCTTCAAGACCGTCTCGTTGGTCATGCGGATCATCATGCGATCGTTGTCGGAGACGCGGACCTGGCCGCGCACCGGCAGGATCGGCGGCACGGAGATCGCGCCATTTGCATTGGAGACGCGGGCAACGAGACCCTTGCTTCTGTCGGCGACCGGCTGCAGTACATCGGTCGTCGAGATCATCGCCTTGAATTCCGGTGCGTCGACGGCGCCGATATGGACAAGCGTCGACAGCCTGCCGTTGCGGATTTCGAAGAGGCCGATTTCGTCCATCCTCTTCTCGGCCTTGTAGAGCCCGGGTTCGGACTGGGTGAGCGGCAGAGTTTCGGTCTTGCCGGAGGGATAGCGCACGGTGGCATTGCCGGGATTGTCGCCGATCGTCTGGCGGGTGACTTCAAGGGTTCGGCCGGAGGCGCGCGCCGTCAGCGCTTCTTCCTCGAGCGCCGGCTCCTTCATCAGCCAATGGGCGATACGGCGATAGAGCGAAACGTTCGGACCGCCGCCTTCGAAGCCGCGCGCCCAGAGCCAGCCCTGATCGGAAAGCAGCATGGCGACGCGACCCTGACCGGCGCGGTTCAGCACCAGCAGCGGGTGGTTGTCGGCGCCGAGCATGATCGTCTCGCCCTGCGGCCGGTCGACATCGACACTACGGAACCACCGGCCCCAATGCGGCGGGTCCTCACTCGAACCGTCCAGGCCGCGCGTGACGGGATGTTTGCGGCCTTCCTCGGAGAGGCGGGGATAAAAGGCCTTCTCGATCATCTCTCCGGTGGGCGTCGCCGGCAGAACCGAGGAAAGCGGCGTCAAGGCAATGGAATCGGGGCCGGCATGCTCGGGACCGGCGGCGATCAGCAGCGCGCCGCCATTGTCGACATATTGCGCGATGTAATCGTAATAGAGCAGCGGCAGCACGCCGCGGTGCTGGTAGCGGTCGAAGATGATCAGGTCGAAATCCTTGATCTTGTCGACGAAGAGCTCGCGCGTCGGGAAGGCGATCAGCGACAGCTCGTTGATCGGCGTGCCGTCCTGTTTTTCCGGCGGACGCAAGATGGTGAAGTGGACGAGATCGACCGAGGCATCGGATTTCAGCAGGTTGCGCCAAGCGCGCTCGCCGGCATGCGGCTCGCCGGAGACGAGCAGGACGCGGAGGTTCTGGCGGATGCCGTCGATAACGTGGACGGCGCGGTTGTTGGCGGTGGTGACTTCACCTGGAAGTGCTGCGACCGAGAATTCGAGCACGTTGCTGCCGCCACCCGGCACTTTGAAGGAGAACGGCGTATCCTGCCCGGGCGTCGCCTGCAGGGTGGCGATCTCGTCACCATTCAGCTTCACCGTGACATCGGCCGTGCCGCCGGGGCTCGGGCCGTCGTCGAAGACGCGCAAGATTACCTGCTGCTCCTCGTTGACGATGCCGAAGCGCGGCCCCTTGATGACTTCGATGCGGCGATCGAATTCGTTGGCCTTGCCGGTGACGAGGCCATGGATCGGCGCGTCGAAACCAAGCGCCTGATTGGCGGCCGGAACATCATGGACTTCACCGTCGGTCAGCATGATGGCGCCGCCGATGCGGGCGGGCGGGACATCGGCGACGTTGGCCGACAGCGCGTCGAACAGGCGCGTCGACGGAACATCGGAATTGACGTCGCCTTCGACATCGACGAAGCGGGGCTCTATCTGGGGGAAACGGGCGAGCTGTCCTTTCAGGGCCGCAAGCGCCTCGTCGGTCATCTTGACGCGATCGGGCGTCTGCTGGCTCTGGCTTCGATCGACAAGAACGGGGACGATCGTCGACAGCTGATCCCGGTCTTCCTGCAGCAGCACAGGATTGGCAAGGGCGGCCAGCATGGCGAGCGCTGCCAGCGTTCTGATCCAGGCGCCGCGAATGCCGCGCAAGATCGCGAAGACGGCGATGATGGCGCTGACGGCGGCCAATGCAGCCAGAACCGACCAGGGCAGGAAGGGCGAAAAGTCGAATGTCATCTCATTGTCCTAACCGTTCGAGGAGGTCGGGAACATGGACCTGGTCGGTCTTGTAGTTGCCGGTCAGCATGTACATCATGATGTTGACGCCGGAACGGTAGGCATATTCGCGCTGCGTTTCATCCGACGGCACAGTCGGCAGTATCGGTACGCCGTTCTCGTCGATTGCCCACGCGCCGGCGAAATCATTGCCGGTGATCAGGATCGGCGACACGCCGTCGGCCGTCGCCGCCGATTTTTCGCTCGGCCCCTGACCGCCTTGCCGGGCCTCGATCCAGAGAGGGCTGCCGGCATAACGACCGGGAAAGCTCGACAGGAGATAGAAGGATTTCGTCAGCACGTGATCTGATGGTACCGGCTCAAGCGCCGGAATGTCCAGATTGGCGAGGATTGCCTGCAGCCTCTCACCGTTGGCGCTGACATTGCCGCCATTGTCCAATGCGCTGATCTGATCGCGCGTATCAAAAAGCACGGTGCCGCCATTGCGCATATAGGCATCGATACGGCTGATCGCCGCCGACGATGGCATCGGCGCGGTTGCCGAAACCGGCCAGTAGATGATCGGATAGAACGAGAGCTCGTCTTTGGTGAGGTCGATGCCGACGGGCGGTGCCGGCTCCAGCGTCGTGCGAAACGTCAGGAACTGGGTTAGTCCCTCGAGACCGCGCTCGGATATATTGTCCACATCCTGTTCGCCGGTGACGACATAGGCGAGATGGGTGTTGTCAAGCCTCTGCAGGATGAGGTCGTCGCCGGGCTTGGAGTCGTCGGCATGAAGCGTGCCGGGTTGCATTAGAAAGCCGGCGCCGGCGGCGACCGCGATCATCGCGGCGGTGCGGACAGCCGGGCGCAATCGCGAGAATGCACCATTCATGAAGAGGACGATCAGGCTGTCGGCCAAGAGCAGCAGGAAGGCCGCGAAAAAGAGCGCGGGTTTTGCCGACCAGCTTTCGCCGCCGACCAGGCCTTCGCGCACGGCATTGGTTCCTGTTGTGTCGAGTGGTTTCAGTTCGGCGTTCTCGGGCAGCACGTTCAAAGAGGTGAAACCATCCTCCGAACCGTAGAGCCCCGGAGGGTTGTCGAAATTTGCCGTCGGTTCGACTCCGGCCTGTGGAATGAGCGGCCGCGCCGATCCCGTCTCGGAGACGAGCGTGCCCTTGGCCGTCAGCATGCGGAATGGCGGCAGAGTTTCGGAGACACGCGCATTGCCGCGCGCCTCCGATGTCACGCCGCCCGAGCGCGATATCTGCAGGAGGTGACGCAGCATGTCGACGAAAGTGCCGGAGATCGGCAGATCGGACCAGGTTGCTTCCGCGGTAACGTGAAACAGGACGATCTGGCCGGAGGCGAGCTGCTTCATCGTGACGAGCGGCGTGCCGTCAGCCAAGCTTGCCCAGGTGCGTTCGGCAAGATCGGGCGTCGGTTCGGCAAGCACCTGCCGCTTGACGACGACATCGGCCGGACGCGCTATGCCGGCGAAAGGCCCGATACTCGGAAATTCGGCAAGCGACTGCGGCTCGCTCCAGGACAAGGTGCCGCCCAGCGCCCGTTCTCCCTGACGCAGGATGACAGGGATCAGCGGATCATCCGCAGGGGCTGCCGCCATGCGGGGGCCGGCAAAACGCAGGAGCATGCCGCCATTCGATATCCAGCGCGTCAAAGGCTCGTAGGTCTCCTCCGGCAGCCGGCCGATATCGGCCATGATAATGATCGAGGGATTGCTGGCGAGAAGTTTTGGTATTGCGACCGAAAGATCGGAATCGGCAGGTTGGATCAGATCCGCATAAGGTTGCAGCGCCCGCTGGATGTAATAGAGCGGCGAGAGCAGCGGCTGGAACTCGTCCCCTCCTTCACCCGACAGCAAGACGACGCGGCGGCGCTTGAATGCGTCGTCGAGAAGGTGGACGGCGCCTGCCGTCGCGCCATTATCGACGCTGACGCGCGCAAAATCGTTGCGCATCTCGAAGGGGGCGGTGATCGAACTGGTCGCAACGCTCTGGCCGGGGCGGAAATCCGCCCTGCCATTGGCGATCGAGCGACCCTGGGTATCGACGGCGTTCAGCGCTACCGATGCGGCCTGCGCACTGTTGAGCCGCGTGACCTTGACGGTCATGGCATCCGCCGCATTGTTGGCCGCCGTAATCGCCACTGTCCGCGCGGCATCGCCCTCGATCAGGCGCAGATCGGCGGGTTGGAGTTCGGCGAGCCTGCGCACCGTCGCGTCGTCGGGCTTGGCGGCGGCGCCGTCGGTCAGGAAGGCGAGGGTACCGGGCTTGATGCCGTTCAGCGCGGCGCGCAGCGCCTGGAAGGCGCGTTCGCGGTCCGGCACAAGCGGTCGTGGCTCGGCGGCGCGCAGCTTGTCGCGGGCGGCAGCGGCGGTGCCGGGCACGGCGTCGTTGGTCGGATCGGCGGTGAAGGCGATCGACACTGGCGTGCCGGCGGATTCGGCATCGTCTATCAATGCGTCGGCGGTCTGGATGCGGCGCTCCCAGTCGGGTGCCGCGGCCCAGCTGTTGTCGACGAAGAGGACGAGTGGGCCACCTGATGCGAGTGAACTGGTGCGTGGATTGAAAACCGGATCGGCGATCGCAAGGATGATGGCGGCAGCGAGCAGCATGCGCAGCAGCGTCAACCACCACGGGCTTTGCGCCGGCGTCTCCTCGCGCTTCAGCACGGAGGCTAGAATTTTCAGCGGCGGAAAGACTTCGGTCTTCGGACGTGGCGGCGTCAGCCGCAGCAGCCACCAGATGATGGGCAAGGCAAGGAGCGCGCCGAGAATGGCGGGATAGGCGAAAGCGAAGGGAAGGGCGTTCATAGCTGCCCTCCATGCGTTGCCTTGGCCGGCATGCCGGACAGATACATGTGCACCGCGACCAGCGCCTCCGACGCAAGGTGATCGGTGCGGTGGCTCGCGAAGGTCCAGCCGAGATGGCGCAGCGACTGGCCGAGGCTGTCCCTGCGGGCGAGATAGGCGGTGCGATAGGCCTCGCGGATATGTTCGGCGCGGCCGGAGATAAGCTTGGCGCCGCTCTCGGGATCGGTGAATTCGGTGCGGCCGCTATAGGGGAATATCTCCTCGGCCGGATCTGATATCTCGACCACGTGGCCGCGCAGGCCACGGCGGGCAAGCGGGCCGAGCCGTTCCATGATTGCCGGCGCATCGTCGAGGAAATCGCCGATAAGGACGAGGTCGCTCCAGCCGCGGATCATCGCCGTTTCCGGCAGGCCGCCGGTCAGCGGCGTGTGCATGAGAGCGGCTGCGAGGCGTTCGGCGGCGTTACGGGCGGAGGCGGGTTCCATGATGCCGGGGCAGCCGATGCGCTCGCCGGAGCGGGCGAGGATTTCGGCAAGCGCCAGCATGATGACCAGCGCGCGGCTTTCCTTGGAGACGCTGCCATAGCTCGACTTGTACATCATCGAGGGCGACATGTCGCACCAGAGCCAGATCGTATGCGCTGCCTCCCATTCGCGCTCGCGCACATAGGTATGATCGTCGCGGGCGGAGCGACGCCAATCGATGCGCGACAGGCTCTCGCCCTCGGCATAGGGACGGAACTGCCAGAAATTCTCGCCGATGCCGCGCTTGCGGCGGCCATGCCAGCCGGCGATCACCGTGTTGGCGATGCGCTTGGCTTCCACCAGGCAGTCCGGTACCAGGGCGGCCCGCTGCCTTGCGCGGGAAAGGGCATCGCTGCCGGGTGTCGGATTGACGATCTGTCCGATAGATGCCACGCGTCCGGCTTCCTTATCCCTTTGCCTGCTTGACCAGTCCGGCGATGACATCACGCACCGACATGCCTTCGGCGCGGGCGGCGAAAGTCAGCGCCATGCGGTGCTGAAGAATGGGTTCGGCGAGCGCGAAGATATCGTCCAGAGACGGGGCGAGACGGCCTTCGTAGAGCGCGCGGGCACGCGCGCAGAGCATCATCGCCTGGCCGGCGCGCGGGCCGGGGCCCCAGGCGACATTCTTGTCGGTCGAGGCATTGCCCTGTCCTGGGCGGGCGGAACGCACCAGCGCCAGGATGGCATCGACGACCGTGTCGCTCACCGGCATCTGGCGCACCAGGGTCTGGATCTCGAGCAGCCTCTGTGCATCGATGATGGCTTCCGGCCGGGTTTCGCCCAGGCCCGTCGTCTCAAGCAGGATCTGGCGCTCGGCGGCGAGTTCAGGGTAATTGACGTCGACCTGCAGCAGGAAGCGGTCGAGCTGGGCTTCGGGCAGGGGATAGGTGCCTTCCTGCTCGAGCGGGTTCTGGGTGGCAAGCACATGGAATGGCGCCGGCAGGTCATAACGCTGGCCGGCGATCGTGATATGGTATTCCTGCATGGATTGCAGGAGGGCCGACTGGGTACGCGGCGAGGCACGGTTGATCTCGTCGGCCATCAGGAGCTGGGCGAAGACCGGGCCCTTGACGAAACGGAAGGAGCGGCGTCCACTGTCGTCCTGGTCCATCACCTCGGAGCCGAGAATATCCGAGGGCATCAGATCAGGCGTGAACTGGATGCGGTTGGCGGCAAGGCCGAGCACCTCGCCGAGCGTCGTCACCAGTCTGGTCTTGGCAAGGCCGGGAACGCCGACGAGCAGGGCATGGCCGCCTGACAGCACGGCGAGAATGGTGTTCTCGACGACGCTTTCCTGGCCGAAGATTACTTTCGAGACTTCACCGCGGATGGCGGCGATATCGGAGAGCGCCTTTTCGGCGGCGGCGACGATCGCCTTTTCATCGAGGCTGGCTTCGGTCTTCATCATACCCATGCGTATCTCCAACGGCTGAAATCATTCGGCAGCGAATCGGCGGACTTATACATGTGCCTCATGCCCGATAGAGTTATGGAGATGTGACGGGCTGACAAGTTCGTTGCGAATGACTATCTCGTGACTTTACTTCGTTAAGGACAAACCGGGACGGAAGAATGGCAGCCGAGGAAATCAGCGGACAGGCGGATGCGGCGGGACTTGCCGCACTGATTTCGCGCGCGTCTCAGGAAAATGCCGGCAAAAAACGAGGATTACCGCCGGTCGAGCGGTGGAATCCGCCTTTCTGCGGCGATATCGACATGGAAATCCGGGCGGACGGTACCTGGTTCTACATGGGCACGCCGATTGGCCGACCGGCGCTGGTGCGGCTGTTCTCGACGGTTTTAAGAAAAGACGACGACCAGAAGACCTATCTCGTAACTCCTGTGGAAAAGGTCGGTATTAGGGTCGTCGACGCGCCTTTCATCGCCGTGGAGATGAGCGTGACGGAGCGACAAGGCCAACAGGTGCTGACCTTCCGCACCAATGTCGGCGATGTCGTGGAGGCGGGAGGAGAGCATCGGCTGCGCTTTGCCATTGCGGGCGAGAATGCCGAATTGAAACCCTATCTGCATGTGCGCGGGCGGCTGGAGGCGCTGGTGTCGCGTGCGGTGATGTATGAACTGGTGGCGCTCGGCGAGACGATCGAGGTCGAGGGACAGGCGATGTTCGCCGTCCGCTCCGCCGGAGAAGTCTTTGCGATGATGCAGGCCGATGAACTGGATGCGCTTTCCCGATGAATGATGCGATTACCCAACGTTATCCGCTGTTTTCCGCAGCCGAATTCCGCCGCCGCGCGCTCAACCAGAATGGTGGGCCGGTCGATCATGCCTGGCGCGATCACGGGGACCACATCCTCAATCCCGATATCGTCGCCGAGGTCGAGACCTTCGAGCTGCGCGACGCCGCCGTGCTCGTGCCCGTCGTCGACGACGGCGAGGAAGCGCATGTGATCTTCACCAAGCGCACGGCGACGCTGCGCAAACATTCCGGGCAGATCGCCTTTCCCGGCGGGTCGATCGATCCCGCCGATATCTCGCCCGAAATGGCGGCGATCCGCGAGACGGAGGAGGAGATCGGCCTGGCCGGTTCCTTCGTCGAAACCGTCGGGCGGCTGCCGAATTACCTTGCCTCGACGGGCTTCCGCATTACGCCGGTGCTCGGCGTCGTCTCGCCAGGCTTTGCGCTGACGCTGAACCCGACCGAGGTGGACGACGTGTTCGAGGTGCCGCTTTCCTTCCTGATGGATCCTGCCAATCACACCCGCGACAGACGTGTCATCGACGGCGTCGACCGGCATTTCTACCGCGTGCCCTATGAAACCAGAATGATCTGGGGCATCACCGCCGGCATCGTCCGCACGCTTTACGAAAGGCTTTATGCATGACCGGCATCGCCGACCAAGCATGGTTCCGCGACCCGGCCCTCGGCCGGATCTTGGCACTTCTCAATGCCGATGGCGGGGAAGGGCGGGTGGTTGGCGGAGCGGTGCGCAACAGCCTGATGGGCCTGCCGGTCAATGATGTCGACATAGCCACCACACTCAGACCGGAGGCGGTGATGGAGCGGGCGGCGGCGGGCGGCATCAAGGCAGTCCCAACCGGCCTGGAGCACGGCACGGTGACGCTCGTCATCGACGGCAAGCCCTTCGAGGTGACGACGCTTCGTACCGACGTCGAGACCGACGGACGCCATGCCAAGGTTGCCTTCAGCACCGACTGGAAGGCAGACGCCGAACGGCGGGATCTGACGATCAACGCGCTTTATGCCGATGCGGGGGGCGAGGTGGTGGATCTCGTCGGCGGGCTTGCCGACATCGAGAAGCGCAACATCCGCTTCATCGGCGATGCCGCAAGGCGTATTGCCGAGGATCATTTGCGTATCCTGCGCTTCTTCCGCTTCTTTGCCTATTACGGTTCCGGGCGGCCGGATGCCGAGGGGCTAAAGGCGTGTTCCGTCGCGCGTTCGAAACTGACGACGCTTTCGGCAGAACGCGTCTGGTCTGAACTGCGAAAGCTGCTAGGTGCTGCCGATCCTGGCCGGGCGCTGCTCTGGATGCGGCAGGTGGCGGTGCTGACGGAAATCCTGCCGGAATCGGAACGATGGGGGATCGATGCGATCCCGTCGCTGATCATCACCGAAAAGGCGCTCGGCTGGACGCCCGATCCGTTGCTGCGCCTTGCGGCGATCGTGCCGCCCGATGCGGCGCGCATGGAGGCGCTTGCCGCCCGGCTCAAACTCTCGAATGCGGAAGCGGCCACTCTCAAGGCCTGGGCCATGGCAGCGCCTGTCAATGACGACATGTCGTCGGCGGCCTTCGAACGGCTGCTTTACCGCAACGGCGCTGACGGCATCACGACACGGCTGAAGCTCGCGCTTGCGGTTGCGCGCGGCAAGGCTGAAGGCGATTTCGACGAAATGGCGCGGTCGGCGCGGCTTATCAAGCTGCTGGACAGGGCAATGCACTGGAAGAAGCCACAGTTTCCGCTGAACGGCGGCGACGTGATTGCGGCAGGAATCGCGTCCGGCCCGCGCGTCGGCGAACTGCTTGCCGGCCTGGAAAACCAGTGGGTGGAGGAAAACTTCGTTGCCGACCGGGCGGCGCTGCTCGCCCGGCTGCAGGAACGCGTGCAATAATCAGGCGGCGGTCGCTTCGTCGCGAATGCGAGCCTTGATATTATCCACCATGTTCTCGCGGATCGTGGTCTCGCCGTGAGCATTTTTCAGGTGCTCGACGGCACGGCGGACCACCTCGGCGTCGCTATCTGCCCGTGTATGCCAGGCGCAGCCCGGAACGAGAGTGCCGCATTCGAAAAGTCGCATGGTCTTCTCCTCTGTTCGAAACACAACGACGATCGCGATCTTACGCGATTTATGAATGTGCGGGGGGAGGGAAGGTTCCGGCCGGCAATCGACATGCCGGCCAGTAAAGGCCGTGTCAGTCGGGCATCGCCCATGCTTTGTAGGTCTCCAAGAGGTGGCCGGGCATGTTGCTGTTGGCGGCCGCTGCTTCGTTCTGCAGCTGTTCCGGCGATTTTCCGCTGGCCAGTTGCAGCTTGACCTGCTCGATGAAGCAGGACAGCGGCAGATCCGAGCCGCTCTTGGTCCGCAGTTTCTCGGCAATGCGCGTCAGAAACTCGGATGTGTCGATCGTGCGGGATGTTTCCTGGACATCCGTGGACGCTGGCGAGCCACTTTGTATCGTCATGACAATCCTCCTCCGATTGTTACGCACATACATATAAAGTTAGGACGCACTGAGTTTTCGTGAAGGTCTATCACCTCGAATTTATCGATGAGAGATCACAGTTTCATGGCCAGCGGACGACGGGGGGCAACGAAGAGAGAATGGATTCGACGTTGCCGCCGGTCTTCAGGCCGAAGATCGTGCCGCGATCATACAGCAGATTAAATTCGACGTAGCGGCCTCGGCGGATCAATTGTTCGTCGCGATCGGCCTCTGTCCACAATTTATCGAAGTTGGAGCGGACGATTTTCGGATAGACCATGGCGAAAGCCCGGCCGACATCACGCGTGAAGGCGAAATCGGCGTCCCAGCCGCCAACTTCCTCGCTTGAATGCAGCCAGTCATAGAAGATGCCGCCGATGCCGCGGGCCTCGTTGCGGTGCTTCAGGAAGAAATATTCGTCGCACCAAGCCTTATAGGCATCATAATCGGCGACGGCGTGATTGCGGCAGGCGATCTCCATGGCCTTGTGGAAGAGCTGACTGTCCTCGTCTTCCTGCGTGCGGCGGCGCGACAACACCGGCGTCAGGTCGGCCCCGCCGCCGAACCAGCGGCTGGTGGTGACGACCATGCGGGTATTCATGTGCACCGCCGGAACGTTGGGGTTGACAGGATGGGCAATCAGCGAGATGCCGGAGGCCCAGAAACGCGGATCATCCTTGGCGCCGGGTATCTGGGCGCGGAAATCCGAGGCGAATTCGCCGTACACGGTGGAGGTATGGACGCCGACCTTTTCGAAGACGCGGCCTTCCATCATCGACATCCGGCCACCGCCGCCGGCGCCATTTTCGCGCGACCAGTCCTTGGCGACGAAGCGGCCGGGCTCCTGATCGGAGAGCGGCCCTTCCAACTCATCCTCGATGGCCTCGAAGGAGGCGCAGATCGTATCGCGCAACCCCTCGAACCAATTGCGGGCGGCAGCCTTCTTCTGTTCGATATCGTCAGGCAAGCCGATCGGCAGTTCCGGTCTTTCCATTTACGCCTCCGACGGTCGACATCTCCTTCGGAGGCGACTCGCTCATTCTTGATTGCCCGCCATGATTAGCAGTTGGTGCTGCATCTCGCCAAGCCAAGGCAGGCACTGGGCGCTTCCAAGATTCGACTCGCAAATCGAGAATTTCGATATTACCTTTTCCGAGGAGGTAGGTGTGATGAAAAAAGTTCCAGGGCCTCCGTCTTTCGACGGCCTGAAGCGCAGGATAGCGAGACATCGGGCGGAAAATCCGCCGAGCAAGAAGGACCATTTCGTGCGTGAGACATATTGCCTCGGCCTCATGGATGCACGCGCCAAGGCGCGCGAATGGTTCGACGAATATCCGAAAGCCGCTTACTGGACCGAAGTGGAAAGCTGGCGCCAGCTCGACGGCGACCAGATCGAATTCACCATGCGCCGCCTGCCTTCGGCTGATTGACCGTCACTTCGCAGCGGTGCGCACGCGGCTTTCGATCAGCAGGCCGCTTTCATCCATGATCGGATGCGCCACGGACACGATGTGGGCGTTCAGGCGCTTCAGGTCGCGCAACATGTCGAGATGCAGCGAACTCGTCTGAAGGCTGTCGGCGCGGCCGTCACGAAGGCGTTCGAGGTGGCGCTCGGCCGATTGTTTTTCCATCCGGCGCACCTCGACTTTTACCTCCATCATCTGACGCGCGAGATTGAAATCGCGGGTGACGAAGATCGTCTGGGCGACGCGCAGATTGTCGATCGTCAGATCGAACAGCTTGCGCAGTTCCTGATGACCGTCCTCGGAAAATTTTAAACCGAGAGAGATTTTCTTCGCCACCTGCTCCGCCAGACCCTTCTCGATGATGTCGCCCATATGTTCGAGATTGATCGCGTAATCGATGACGACGATCGAGCGGCGG
>NZ_VSZV01000304.1:2729-6418 GCF_008919455.1 Rhizobium sp. PEPV16 | reverse complement strand
CTCGAAAGCTTCGGAGACCCGGATCAGCATGCGCTCGATCAGGTCGCCGACGCCAAGCACTTCGCGGGTGGCGCTGGCAAGGGCCACGACCGGCGTCGAAAGCTCCTGCGCATCCAGATATTTCGGGGCGCTGTCGGGCTCGGCCTGATCCGGCACCAGCCTGGCCATCAGGGCGGCGAGCGGGCGGGAGAATGGCCAGGCCAGCGCCGCCAGCAGAAGGTTGAAGGCAAGATGCGCGTCGACCGGCAGCTTGGCGGGACCAAAGGGCAGCATTTGGATGAGTTCCGCGCCATATCCCGCCAGCGGCAGGGCGACGAGGCAGCCAAGCGTGCGGACGGCGAGATTGCCGAGAGTGACGCGCCGAGCCGAAACCGGGCCGGACAATGTCGCGACGACAGGCGGTATTGCGCCGCCGAGATTGGCGCCGAGCACGAGCACGATGACGAGTTCGGCGGAGACCACGCCGGCCGAGGCGAGCGACAGAATGAGCACCACCACCGCAAGGCTCGACGAGGACGCGAAGGCAAGTGCTGCCGAGACGATCATTGCCACGGGCAGGGCGCCGTCCAGCAGGCCGATGAAGGCGGCAAGGGCGGGAGAGGCGCGCATCGGTTCCGTCGCAAGGCCAAGGAGGTGCAGCGACAAGAGCATCAGCCCGATGCCGATCAGCGCCGTGCCGCCGCCCTGGCTGGTGCTGGAACGGCCGCGGCAAAGCACGATCCCGGCAAGGATCAGAAGCGGAGAGAGCCATTCGATGCCCGTTGCCACGATCCAGGCGGTGATTGCCGTGCCGACATTGGCGCCGAGCAACACGATCTGCGCCATGCGCGGCTTGATCAGGTCCCGCTCGACGAAGGAGGCCGTCATCAGCGCCGTCGCCGTGGAGCTCTGCAGCGCGATGGTCGCGATGAGGCCTGACAGGAAAGAACGAAGACTGCCGCGTGTGCCGGTCGCCAGACCTGTTCTCAGGCGGGCGCCGAAGGCCCTGGACACGCCATCCTTTACCTGCGCGAGGCCGAACAGCAGCAGAGCCACGGCGCCGAACAGGTTGATCATGATGATTGTAGAGTCCATTTTGTTGTTTTTATTCTTCTTTCACAGATCTGGAGGAATGCATTTTTCCTCACATGGCCATTCCAACTTGTTGGAATCATGGAGGCCAATGCTGAATTTTTGATTGCCCGGCTAATAAATATACGCCGGTTTGACAGATAGACAACGCTATTTTGCGACATATTCTGGAGCGGATCGGCAATTCGGCCGACCTTGCTCCGCCAGCGCCGGTGTCCGTCAGGCCCAGACGGTTTGGCGCATCGCCTCGCCGACGATCATGGCGGCCGAGACGGCGACGTTGATCGACCGCTGGCCTTCGATCATCGGGATCAGGATGCGGGCGTCGGCGCTCTCATGCACCTGGTCCGGCACGCCGGCGCTTTCTCGACCGAAGAGCAGGACATCGTCCGGGCGGAAAGCAAGATCGGTGTAGCGCCCCGCAGCTTTTGTCGAGGCGAGGATCAGGCGGCGGCCGGTGCTCAGACGCCACGCCTCGAAGCGGTCCCAGTTGACATGGCGGGTGAGGGCGGCGGCGGCGATATAGTCCATGCCGGCCCGTTTCAGGTTGCGGTCGGAGATGTCGAAGCCGGCGGGTTCGATCAGATCGACCGCGAAGCCAAGGCAGGCGGCAAGACGCAGGATGGTGCCGGTATTGCCTGCTATATCCGGCTGATAGAGTGCCAGTCTGAGTGAAGTCATGATGCGCCGTTTTCCTGCTTTCGCCGCTCAAGGCCTAATGCAACTGTGATTTCGGCGCAACAGGGCGCGTTTTGACCTGAAGAGATGAAATTTTTGGCACAACAGGGCTGGAAAATTCCTCGTTTTCGCGTTATCGGTGCATATCTTCAATCGCCAGCAAGGAGCGCCAGAATGAATATTTTGCTGTATGTGCGCCTCCCGGCCGTGATGCCAAGCGGTGCGATTTTCCGCCGATAGTGCGGGTTTCTTCCCTGAATTTCCTTTTTTGATCCATTGTGCGGCTGTCTCAGCCTCGCCCCTTGAACGTTCGGTTCCCATATGTGCTTGCATGGCGCTGGGATGGCGCGAAGCCGGGAGCCGGAACGCTGACGTTTCGGAGCAATTTCATGTTTGGCTGGTTCGAACAGCGACTCAATCCCTTTCCCAGCGAGGACCCTGTCGCCCCGCCGAAAGGTCTCTTTGCCTTTTGCTGGCATTACAGCAAGCCGGCTGCGCCCTGGCTCGGCCTGATGGCCGTGCTGACCGCGCTGATCGCTATCGGCGAAGTGGCGCTCTTCCAGTTCCTCGGCGACATCGTCGACTGGCTGACCAATGCCGACCGCGCCACATTCCTGGAGAGAGAAGGCCACAAGCTTTTCTGGATGGCGGCGCTGGTGCTGATCGGCCTGCCTGTGGTAGCCGGGCTCGATTCGCTCATCATGCATCAGATGATGCTCGGTAATTATCCGATGATCGCACGCTGGCAGATGCACCGCTTCCTGCTGCGCCACAGCATGTCGTTCTTTGCCAACGAGTTTGCCGGGCGTGTCGCCACCAAGGTGATGCAGACCTCGCTTGCCGTACGTGAAACGGTGATGAAGATCCTCGACGTCTTCGTCTATGTCGTCACCTACTTCCTGACGATGATCATCGTGATTGCGGCGGCGGACTGGCGGCTGATGATCCCGATCCTCGTCTGGCTCGCGGTCTATATCAGCATCGTCGCCTATTTCGTGCCGCGGCTTCGCAAGATCGCGGCGGCGCAGGCGGATGCGCGTTCGATGATGACGGGCCGCGTGGTCGACAGCTATACGAATATCGCGACGGTCAAGCTGTTTTCGCATGCGGGCCGCGAGGAGGTCTATGCCAAGGAGGGCATGGACGAGTTCCTGCAGACCGTGCACAAGCAGATGCGCAAGGTGACGCTCTTCCACATCAGCGTCTATGTGAACAACTGCGTTGCGCTCTTCGTCATCTCGGGCCTGTCGATCTGGTTCTGGCTGAACGGGGCGATCTCGGTCGGTGCCATCGCCATCGCTATCGGTCTTGCCATGCGCGTCAACGGCATGTCGCAATGGATCATGTGGGAAGTCTCGGCGCTGTTCGAGAATATCGGTACGGTCTATGACGGCATGGAGATGATGAGCAAACAGCACGACATCGTCGACAAGCCGGGCGCACCCACCCTGACGGCGAAGAAGGGCGCGATCCACTACGACCGCATCCGCTTCCACTACGGCAAGAGCAAGGGCGTCATCGACAACCTGTCGCTCGACATCAAGGCAGGCGAGAAGGTCGGTCTGGTCGGCCGTTCCGGTGCCGGCAAGACGACGCTGATGAACCTGCTGCTGCGCTTTTACGATCTGGAGACCGGCCGCATCACCATCGACGGGCAGGATATCGCCGGCGTCTCGCAGGAAAGCCTGCGTTCGCTGATCGGCGTGGTGACGCAGGACACCTCGCTGCTGCATCGCTCGATCCGCGACAACATCGCCTATGGTCGTCCCGAAGCAACGGACGACGAGGTGATCGAGGCCGCCAAACGCGCCAATGCCTGGGAGTTCATCGAAGGCCTCGTCGACATGCAGGGCCGCGCGGGGCTCGACGCGCAGGTCGGCGAACGCGGCGTCAAACTGTCAGGCGGCCAGCGGCAGCGCGTCGCGATCGCCCGCGTCTTC
>NZ_VSZV01000304.1:0-2672 GCF_008919455.1 Rhizobium sp. PEPV16 | reverse complement strand
AGGACGCGCCGATCCTGGTGCTCGACGAGGCGACCTCGGCGCTCGATTCGGAAGTCGAGGCGGCGATCCAGGAAAACCTCTTCGCCTTGATGGAGGGCAAGACGGTGATCGCCATCGCCCACCGGCTTTCGACGCTGACGGAGATGGACCGGCTGATCGTGCTCGACAAGGGCCGGATCATCGAGGCCGGCTCGCACAGCGAACTGATCGAAGCAGGCGGTATCTATGCCGACCTCTGGAACCGCCAGTCCGGCGGCTTCCTCTCCGATCACGCCGACGAAGCGGAAGTGGCGGCGGAATAACATAAATGAGGCCCTCTCGGCGAAAGCGGAGAGGGCCTCTTGAATACTGAGGGTGGTTTCCAGCTGCTGGGGCCCGAGCGCGTTTGCGTTCTATCCGCTCAAAGGCTGTCGGCCCAATCGATCACGCGGTGATGTTCGACGACGATCATGGTGTTGGCGGCTGCGATCGCGCGCAGTGCGACGAGACGACGCTGCTCTTCCTGGTCCAGCCAGGCGGTAATGGCCTCGGCGACGATCTCGTCGCGCGGCAACCCTAGGGCGAATGCCAGGGCATCCAGCCTTTCTGCAAGCGGAAGCGGAACATGCACATCGAGCATTTTCGTTTCCATGGAAGTGGTCTCCGGTAAAGCGCGATCGTAACGTGAGATTGTGACCGGTTCGGGGGCATTCAATGGGTATGCCGCCGATGTTACCATTAATTACCAAAATATAAGGTTTCGGTCGCTTTTCATTCCCTTTGCCGGTCCGGTTATTCCGCCTATATCGCTTCTATGTTCTTAAGCCCCATCCTCCGCCGGTTCGAAACCTGGATCGATCCGTTCCGCCCACGCGCCAATCTCCAGCCGCCGCGCTCGACGCTCGGATTCATCTGGTTCTATATCGGCCAGGCGAGGACGCCGTTCATCGCCATGCTTGTTCTCGGCGGCGCGTCGGCGGCGATCGAGGCAGCGCTCTTCTGGTTCGTCGGGCGGCTCGTCGATATCCTCGGCAGCATCACGCCGGGGGCCGGCTGGAGCGGCCTTCTGGCTGCCCATGGCGGTGAGCTGTTCGGCATGCTCGCCCTCATCGGGCTCGTGCGCTTCGTCATCGCCTTCCTGATCGCGCTCGTCGACCAGCAGGTGATCACGCCGGGCTTCTACAATCTCGCGCGCTGGCAATCCTATCTCCACGTCTCCAGGCAGTCATTGTCGTTTTTCCAGAGCGATTTTTCCGGACGCATCGTCACCAAGGTCTGGTCGGCCGGGCAGGCCACCGGCGATCTCGTCACCTCGCTGATGGAAAGCGTCTGGTTCGTCGGCATCTATGCCGTAACGACGCTCGTGCTCGTCGCCCGGTTGGACTTTTCCCTTGCCGCCGTCGTGCTGTTCTGGCTTGGCGCATTCAGCCTGCTGGCGCGCCACTTTGTCCCGCGGATCCGCCATCATTCCCGCGAAACGGCGGAAGCCGGATCGATGCTAAACGGCAGGATGGTCGACTCCTACAGCAACATGCAGACGCTGAAGCTGTTTGCACGCGACGAGGAGAGCGACCGCTACATGCGGCAGGGCTTCGATATCTATCAGGATACGGTGCTGCGCTTCACGCGGTTCATCACCGGCGTCAGGGCCTCGATGGCGCTGCTTTCCGGCCTGATGATCGTGACGATGGCGGGCCTGAGCGTCGATCTCTGGCTGCGCGGCCTCATCAGCTCGGGTGCGGTGGCGTTTTCGCTGGCGCTGGTGCTCAGGCTGAATTTCCTGCTCGGACGGTTGATGACGCAATTCAACGGTATCATGCGCAACCTCGGCACCATCCAGAACGCCGCCGAGCTGATCTCCCAACCTCTGGGGCTCGTCGACCGGACCGATGCGAAGACCTTGGTGATCCGGCAGCCCGGCATCCGTTTCGACAATGTTTCCTTCCGCTACGGCAAGGGCCACCAGCCGGTCGTCGAGAATTTCTCGCTGACCATCCGCCCGGGCGAAAAGGTCGGGATCGTCGGCCGTTCGGGCGCCGGGAAATCGACGCTGATGAACCTGCTGCTGCGCCTCTACGATATTCAGGATGGCCGCATTCTCGTCGACGGTCAGGATATCGCAGCCGTGACGCAGGAATCCCTCAGGATGCAGATCGGCGTCGTCAGCCAGGACACCTCGCTGCTGCATCGTTCGGTGCGCGACAACATCCTGTTCGGACGGCCGGATGCCGGCGAGGAGGGGCTGGTCGAGGCGGCCAGGCGCGCCGAAGCCATCGAGTTCATCGAACGCCTGCAGGATCAGCAGGGCCGCAGAGGTTTCGATGCGCATGTCGGCGAACGCGGGGTCAAACTGTCCGGCGGGCAGCGGCAGCGTATCGCCATTGCCCGCGTCATGCTGAAGGACGCGCCGATCCTCGTTCTCGACGAAGCGACGTCGGCGCTCGATTCGGAAGTGGAGGAAGCGATCCAGTCCAATCTCCACCGGATCATGGAAGGCAAGACGGTGCTTGCGATCGCCCATCGGCTGTCGACGATCGCCGCGCTCGATCGGCTGATCGTCGTCGATCTCGGACGGATCATCGAGGAAGGCAGCCATGACGCACTGCTTCGCCACGGCGGGCTCTATGCCGAGCTTTGGGCGCGCCAGTCCGGCGGCTTCCTTGCTACGGATGAGGATGCAGGCTCAAGGGTCG
>NZ_VSZV01000294.1:26461-28004 GCF_008919455.1 Rhizobium sp. PEPV16 | reverse complement strand
CCTCAAACACCATGTTGAACGGAGTTTCCGTGGCGCGGCGGAAATGCGTGAACCCGGCGTCGAGCGCGACCTTTCGAAGCTTGATTTCTCCCGCCTGTGCGCCAAGTCCGAGCCCCACCTCCTGGGAGAGCGATGCCGGTGTGCAGATCATCGTCGACGCACCGTAATAGACACGGCCGACGGGATTGAGATTGTCCTTGAGATGATCATGGGCAAAGGGCTCGACGATCAGCCACGTCCCGTTCGGCCCAAGTGTTTCCTTGACATGCCGGCCGGCGCCGACTGGATCGCCCATGTCGTGAAGGCAGTCGAACATGGCGACCATGTCATAGCCGCGCCCCGGAAATTCCGCCGCCGATCCCTGCTGGAAGGTCACACGGTCGGCTACACCCGCATCCTTCGCGGCAGCCTTTGCCCTTTCGATCGACGGGCCGTGATAGTCGAAGCCGGTGAAGCGGGACGCGGGATAGGCCTGCGCCATCAGGATGGTCGAGGCACCATGACCGCAGCCGACATCGGCGACACTGGCGCCGGCCTTGAGCTTTTCCTCGACGCCGCCAAGGGCCGGAATCCATTCATTGACGAGATGGCTGTTGTAGCCCGGGCGGAAGAACCGCTCGGTTCCCCGAAAGAGGCAGGTGCTGTGCTCATGCCAGCCGAGGCCCTTGCCGGTGCGGAAGGCATCGGCGACTTTTGGCTCGTCCATCCACATGGATTGAACGACCTCGAAGGCACCCACGAAAAAGGCCGGGCTGTTTTCTTCGGCAAAGACCATCGCCTGTTCCGGCGTCAGGCTGAAACGATCGGTCTTTTCATCGTAAGCGACGTAGTCGGCAGCCGCCTGCGCGCTCAGCCATTCCCTGAGATAACGCTCCTTCACCCCCGTTTTCGCCGAAAGATCCTGGACGCTCATGGGTGTTCCGTCGGCCATCGCCTTGAAGAGCCCCACCTGGTCGCCAAGCACGACCAAGGCACCTGACATGGCGGCGCCGACGTCCCCAACAAGACGACCGACAAGCGCATCGAGTTTTTGCATATCCGGCTCACGCATTGTTACCTCCCGGGTGCGTGATAAAGGTAAGCTAAATTAGACTTTAATAATATTCAGTCAATCAACTTGGTCGTTCGATAGTTGAGCGTGGAGTATTAAAGGTCGAATGAATGGAATAGGCGTGCCCATTCCAGGGCTCACAACATGCTGTGCCGTTATGCACCTGCTCTCATCATCGCTTGTATCGAGATTACGTTTTTAATATAATCTGCCCGAGGCAGAATCACACTTTTGATGCAGGGTTATTGTTTTGTGTCTATCTTCCGCTCAATGCCGCGCTGCTCGTGCCCTTTTGGCATGGTCTCAGGACGATCTGTCATCGGCCTCGAAAGTCGCCAAGGCGACGATTGCTAATTTCGAGGCCGGGAAGCGTTCTCCCTACGAACGAACCCTTCAGGATATGAAGCACGCCCTGGAAGGCGCAGGTGTAATTTTCATCCCCGAAAATGGCTGGGGTGCGGGTGTTCGCCTGGCAAAACGCGCCGATGCCTC
>NZ_VSZV01000294.1:0-26439 GCF_008919455.1 Rhizobium sp. PEPV16 | reverse complement strand
GGCAAAAAAAGAAAAGCTAGAACACTCCGAACTGGCGGGAGAATTCACCGACGACGGTGTCACCGTGCTCGTCGATATCTTCCGCACATCGGGCAGCAATGAAGACTGGACGATGGAAGTGGTCACGCAAGCGGAAGATCTGATCCGCTGGGACGAGCCATTTGCGACTGACCGGGATGCCTTCGACGAATTCCTGGCCGTCGTCGCGCGCGACGGCATTCGATCGTTTCTCGAAGATGAAGAGCCATCCGTGCATTGAGGGTATTCCGTGAAAAGTATCAATGATCTCGTCGCATCGGCAAAAACCGTCTGCGATCGATACCGGGCCGGGCGAATGGAGCGCGAGACCGTGCGGGAATGGGTTCTCGGACTTGGCGCCTATCCGCCGCCGCATGGAGATCGGGTGCGCGAAGCAGCCAAATGGTTCCGGCTGCACAATCGCGAGCCTGTTTCCGAAGACATCGTGCTGGTCGACATCGACCGACTTGCAGCGATTGCGGCGCCGTGATCCCGGGCCGCCGGCGCTGTTTTGCGGTTGCCTCACCGCCTCGATCCGGACTGGCGCAATTACGCCGTTACTAGGCGGCGTAGGACCAATGACGGTCACGCGCCTTATGCATAATACCCTCATCGCAGCTTCCATGCGCAGCGGTCTGGGGTTCCGCTGCTTCGGCAGACGTGACACTCCTACGACGCTGACATGGCTCCTGCATCTCACGCGCAAAGCGTACGTCAAGCGCGGACAGGTCATTTTAATTCGTGCGATAAATAGAAGGAACAGCACGTGGCAGCATTTCCGGAAAAGGCAAAGGTCGTCATCATCGGGCTCGGCGGTATCGTCGGCGCCTCCATCGCGCATCATCTCGTCGAGCGGGGATGGGACGATATCGTCGGCATCGATAAGTCGGGCATCCCGACCGATATCGGCTCGACAGCCCATGCCTCGGACTTCTGTTACACCACGAGCCACGACTATCTGTCGGTCTGGACGACGCAATATTCGATCGATTTCTACGAGAAGATGGGCCATTACGCCCGCATCGGCGGCCTCGAAGTGGCGCGCACCGGCGACGATACCTGGATGGAGGAAATCAAGCGCAAGCTGTCCTCGGCACGCGCTTTCGGCACCCGCGCTCATTATGTCAGCCCTTCCGAGATCAAGAAGAAGTTCCCGCTGATCGAGGAAGATCAGGTCATGGGCGGCCTTTACGATCCGGATGCCGGCCTCGTCATTCCCCGCTCGCAGACAGTTGCCGGCAAGCTGGTCGATGCCGCCGAAAAGGCCGGCAAGCTTAAGGTGTTCGGCAACACGCCGGCGAAGTCGCTGATCGTCGAAGGCGGTCGCATCAAGGGCGTCGTCACTCATCGCGGCACGATCATGGCCGACCACGTCATCGTCTGTGCCGGCCTCTGGGGGCGCCTGATCGCGGAGATGGTGGGCGAAGACCTGCCGGTCATGCCTGTCGACCACCCGCTCACCTTCTTCGGTCCGTATAACGAGTTTGAAGGCACCGGCAAGGAAATCGGCTACCCGCTGCTGCGCGACCAGGGCAACTCCGCCTATATGCGCGATACCGGCGACCCGTCGACGACGGAGGGCGGCCAGATCGAGTGGGGCTATTACGAAGCCACCAATCCGCGCATGTGCCATCCGCGCGAGCTCCTCGAAAAACACGAAGCGCGCCTTTCGCCCTCGCAGCGTGACCTCGAAATGGAGCAGATCATCGAGCCGCTCGAGCGCGCCATGGAACTGACGCCGATCCTCGGCGAACTCGGCTATAACGAAGGTCACTCCTTCAACGGCCTGCTGCAGGTTTCCGCCGCCGGCGGGGCATCCTGCGGCGAGAGCCAGAAGGTGCGCGGTCTCTGGTATTGCGTTGCCATCTGGGTCAAGGACGGCCCGGGCTATGGCAAGCTGATCGCCGACTGGATGACCGATGGCCGGACTGAAATCGATCATAACAGCATCGACTATGCCCGTTTCTATCCGCACCAGCTGACGGAAGAGTTTATCGAGGGCCGCTGCTTTGAAGCCGCCCAGAAGATCTATTTCCCGGCTGTTCATACCCGCGAACCCTATGCATCCGGCCGCAACGCCAAACGTTCGCCCTTCTACGAGCGCGAAAAGGAGCTGGGCGGCTACTTCATGGAACTTGGCGGCTGGGAGCGTGCACACGGCTACGCAGCCAACGAGCACCTTCTGGAGAAATATGCCGACCGCGTCCCGGTTCGCGAGAATGAATGGGACAGCCGCCATTTCTGGCGCGTGTCGAATGCCGAGCATCTGGCGATGAGCGATGACTGCGGCATCGTCAATCTCAGCCACTTCCACATGGTCGATATCGAGGGACCCGACCATGTCGAACTGATGGAATGGCTGTGCGCCGCCAAGATCGGCGGCGATGCAAACATCGGCAAGGGCATTTACACCCACTTCCTCGACGACGAAGGCATGGTGCGCGCCGACTTCACCGTCTTCCGCATGGCCGACCGGTGCCGCCTCGTCAACGGCGCCGATGCCGGCCCGCGCGACCTGCACTATATGAAGCGCGTCGCCGAAGACCGCGGCCTTGACGTGACGATCACCGACGTCTCGGAGAAATTCGTGACGATCGGCATCTGGGGCCCGAACGCGCGCGACACGCTGAAGAAGGCCGTCGCCGATCCGGCCGGCCTCGATCAGGAAAACTTCGCCTTCGCGGCGATCAAGCCGATCGAAATCGCCGGCAAGCCCGTCACCGCCTTCCGCATCTCCTATGTCGGGGAGCAGGGCTGGGAACTGCACATGAAGTATGAAGACGGCCTCGCCGTCTGGGATGCGCTGCGCTCGACCGGTGTGATGGCCTTCGGTGTCGAAACCTATGCAAACTCGCGCCGCATGGAAAAGAGCCTACGCCTGCAGAACGCCGACCTTCTGACTCAGTACAACCTGATCGAAGCCGATCTCGCCCGTCCGAAGGTCAAGGAAGCCGATTTCCGCGGCAAGGCAAAACATCTGGAATATAAGGCGCGCGAACATCAGCCGGCCATGCTCTGCACGCTTGTGATGACCGAGAATACCGACAAGTCGGGCGTGAAGCGTTATCCCGTCGGCAATATGCCGGTTGTCGATCCCGCCACGGGAGAGGTCCTGGTCGACGAGCTTGGCCGTCGGTCCTACACGACCTCGGTCGCCTACGGCCCAACGGTCGGAAAGAACATCGCCTTGGCCTATCTGCCCTGGTCGTATTGCCAGGTCGGACGCAGGCTGAATGTCGAGTATTTCGCCGAGAGCTATCCGGTCGAGGTTGTCGGCGTCGGGTACAAGCCGATCTACGACCCGGAAAATCTGAAGCCGCGCAGCTAAGCACTCAAGTGCATGTGGCGCCGCAAGCACGGGGCGCCACGCTGAACGGCGGCTCGATGAGCTCGCTGGTGACACCTGTTCCAGGCGCCCAATAGCTGCTCTAAGTCAAAGAAATGGAGCATGATGTTGACGGCATCATGCTCCAGGCTATTTCCCCTGAAACTTCTTCCGCGCCGCGCGCACCACGCTCTCGGCGAGGATCAGCAGGCAGCCGAGGAGAAGCAGAGCGGCGGCGAGCAGCGCGTCGGCATGGGCGAATTTCACCAGCACGCCGACGACAGCGATCAGCAGCAGCGCCGCCAGCGCCAATGCGCCGTCGTCGATGAACATACCGAAGAATTCCCTGAATACGAGTTTAAGAATATTCATCATGGAGTGACCTCGGCATGGGCGTTGAAATACTGGCGCAGCATCCGGACCGCGGCGAAGGAAAAGACGGAAAGCACGGCAAGGATCGCCAGGAGCGAAAGGTCGTCGCCCGGCCAGTTGGCGCCGATGCCCTCGCCGACCCAGAATATGCCGAAGGCGCTAAGGAGCAGCCCGACGACGAATTTGAGGCTGTTCTCAGGAACCGCCGAAAGCGGTTTGTGCACGAAGATGCCGATAATCAGCACCAGCAGGCAAGCCGCGGCGGCCCCAAGGCTGGCATAACCGATCATGCCGTGTCCGGCGCCGGTGGCGATGACGATGAACACCACTTCGATCCCCTCGAGCAGCACGGCCTTGAAGGCCGCAATGCCCGCCAGGAGGTTCGCGCGGCGCTCTGAGGATTGGCGCCTCAGGCTATCCGTCTCGGCGGCAAAGGCCTTGTCCTCGTCGTGCAGCGCGATGAAGCCCGAAGCCCTGAGGATCGCCTTGCGCAACCAGCGCAGGCCGAAGAGAACGAGCAGCGTTCCGATGACGAACTGCATCAGCTCGACCGGAATGAGGCCGAGCAATGGACCGAGCGCCAGCACAAGGATGGCCAGAACGCCGAGCGCAAGACCGGTGCCAATGAAGGCCGGCCGCCAGCTTTGCGTGACGCCGACGGCGAGGATGATAGTGAAGGCTTCAACAACCTCGACGAAGGATCCGAGAAATGCGGCCGCGACCGTCGAGGTGATCGTTGTCAGAGTTGTCATGGTTTTTGTCCGTTATACGGCGGAGATCAATGCGTTGTTGATGCCGGCAGCACTGTGCAACAGCTGCGAGAAAGGAAAAAGGCGTGCGCGGCTAAAGATTGTGCATGAAGGTATTGAAGGATGAAATCGAAAATCTGGAAGCGCATCCGCCTTGATCGACATCCCCTATCTCTCCGCCGTCAACGCGATGGACGAGACTTGGGAGAGCTATCTTCTGTCACCGTTTTCAGCCTCGGCGGCAGCGTCAGGCGCGCGGCTCGGAATGAACCGCTTCGAGATCAACCAGCAGCCGAGCGCCCAGAGCGCACCTGCGCACCATCCGGCGAAGACGTCCGTGGGGTAATGGACTCCGAGATAGACCCGGCTCAAACCGACAATGACGGCAAGGAAGACGCCGGCGGCCATGACGAAGATCCGCGTCGACGGATAACGCTGCGTTCGCGCGACAAGCGCGCCTAGGGTCAGATAGGTTACCGCCGACACCATGGCATGTCCGCTAGGAAAGCTGAGATCGCTCACTTCGACCAGATGCGGCACGATATCGGGACGCGGCCGGGCGACAAGGATCTTCAGTGTCGCGCTGGCCAGCCAGCCGGTCAGCACCGAGGAAAAGACGAAGATAGCGATCGGCCAGCGCCGGTCGAACAAAAGATAGATGGTGATCAGAGCCGTCAGGAGCGAGAGAACGGTGATGCCGCCAAGGGCGGTGATATCGTCGACGGCATGCGTCAGCCAGTCTGGGCCGATCGGAACGGCAAGATCGTCCGCGCGTCTCAACGCCAGCAGGATCACCTCGTCGAAGCGAAAGCTCTCGCCTTCCAGGACTTCACTCGTCAGCCGCTGGAGCACGAACAGTCCGCCGGCGATCGACGCCAGCGTAATCAGTGTCAGCGGTTCATAGGCGGTAAGCCTTGTCAGAAAACCTCGTCGTTGAACCTCAGTCATGCCTGCCGTCGAGCTCCCTTTACATGATGTCGGTTCTCGCCAGATTGGCAACGCGACCTCAGGATTCAAGGCCCAGCTTCATGCAAGAACGTTCCTGAAGCGAGTTTTTAGGGTCGGCGAAGCCGCCTCCATGGTTCATCGGCGCCACCCGCGTGATGGGGAAAGGTATTGATCCGGTCGCGTCCTGGCAAAG
Organism: Rhizobium sp. PEPV16; assembly: GCF_008919455.1. Taxonomy (NCBI): domain Bacteria; kingdom Pseudomonadati; phylum Pseudomonadota; class Alphaproteobacteria; order Hyphomicrobiales; family Rhizobiaceae; genus Rhizobium; species Rhizobium sp. PEPV16. The sequence continues at coordinate 20,834 of NZ_VSZV01000294.1, read as the reverse complement.
GTCTGCCGCAGGCGGGTCGGAAAAAACGCGTTGTTGCCGCCGCCCTAAGGGGAAGGGCTCCGATCACCCCGCCAGCGATGCTATATCCTGGTCGATGAGACTGGTGAAGCTCGCCAGATACCTGGCCGTCAGATGCGGAATCCGCCTGATATTCATGGCGAACTGTGGGCAGCGAAGATCGGCAAGAAACATCGGCAGGTTTGTCGCTACGTCTTAGGTAAGCGTCTGATTTATTGATACAAATTTGTTGTCAACCATCGGCAAAACCATCGACATGTTGCAAACTTCAAAGATCGGCAATCAACATCGGCAATTTTCTTGATTTAGGCGTGTTAACCTCCTAAATATAATCATGTTTTCGAGATAAAAAGATCGGCAAAAAATGGCAGAGGAAGTCCCGACCCGAATTGAGCCCGCATTTTTCGAGGAAAGCATCCCATCCTCGATCTCCGATCTGGTTGTGGAGATTCAGGCGGCAGCTGCGAAGCTGGGCTACGGCCTGCACAACGACGCCGCCTTCGAGCTCTCTGACCTCGTGAGGGTGATGAACTGCTATTACTCGAACCTGATCGAAGGGCACAACACGCGTCCTAAGGACATCGAGCGAGCGCTCGCGGGCGTTGAAATTGAGGAGGCTACGCGCCCTCTGGTCTTGGAGGCAAAGGCGCATGTTGTCGTTCAGCGTGAAATTGACCGTTTGAGCCGGGATGGTGCGTTGCCATCACCAACATCTTCCGAGTTCATCGCTTGGGTACATCGTCGCTTTTATGAGGAGATGCCGGAAGAATTCCGCTTCGTCGAAGGCCGTGATGGACCTAAGGTCGAGATCGTTCCCGGCGCCTTCAGATCAAAAAGCGAAGACGATGTCTCCGTCGGTCGGCACCAGCCGCCATCCTCCGCGTATGTCAAAGCGTTCATGGAACATTTTTCCAAGCGCTACGCAGCCGCGCAGGCCGGAGCTACCAACAAGATCATTGCCATCGCGGCGGCGCATCATCGTCTCAACTTCATCCACCCCTTCATGGACGGGAACGGCCGGGTGAGCCGGCTGATGTCGCACGCAATGGCTCAGGAAGCAGGTGTGGGCGGGAAAGGGCTGTGGTCCATATCGCGTGGCTTGGCCCGTGGCCTCAAAGACAAGACAGAATACAAAAGCATGATGGATCATGCCGACCAGCAGCGGATGAATGATAGAGATGGCCGAGGCAATCTTTCTGCAAAGGCACTTCAAGACTTTTGCGAATGGTTTTTGTCGGTGGCCCTTGATCAGATTCAGTTTTCCAATGCTGTCTTCTCTTTCGACAAGCTTGAAAGCCGTTATCGCAAATTGATCGAAGATGTTATCGACGATAAGCGTGCCCCGGACATCATCTCGGCAGTCCTGAAACATGGCTCGATAGATCGCGGTGATATCGGCTTCATCACGAAGTCGCCCGACCGTACAGCGCGAAACACATTGAAGGCCCTGCTCGATGGTGGCTTTCTGAAGTCCTCCTCACCGAAAACACCCGTGCGGATAGCTTTCCCGCTTGATTACCGCGAGCGGCTATTCCCCAATCTTTTCACAGATGGGGAGATAGATGCGCCAAAGCCGTCTGTTCCGTCATTCATCACTCAGGCGCGCACGAAAGAGGTTGCCAGTCGGTCTTCCTTCAAGCCACCTTTCAATGAAGATGAGGAATTTCAAAAGCGCGTCAGCGGTATCACTGCCCTGCAGCAATCGCTTGGCGCGAGAAGTACCTTAGGCAAAATAGCGGCTCAAGAACTCGCAACGACCGAACCTACGACGGTAGATTGGCAATTTGTCGAGGACCGCGTGATTTCTCAGAGCATTGGAGAGTACGGGCATTCTCGCGCGGAGGTCATCGAAGCGCTTTGCGAGTTCAGCCCTGGCGCAGTGTCACAGGAACAGAAGGATGAGATTGAAAAGCGCGTCTTTGCCGCCGCACCCGCGCTAGCCGCAAAATACAACAAACGCATCATGGACCGAAAGCCAAAACGCTAAGATTGCTGGCCGTGCGCCGCGTTGAACCTCGGTCATGCCTGCCGTCGAACTCCCTTTACATCATGTCGGTCCTCGCCAAATCGGCAATGCAACCTCGGGATTCAAGGCCCTGCCCCATTCCACGGCGCTCCTGAAGCGAGTTTTTGCGCTCGGCGAGGCCGCCGTCCATGGTCTCGACACCACCCGCGAGATGGGGAAAGGCATTTCGACGGGGAGCCGTTCCCATGGAGTGTACGAAGAGGGAAATCTTCCTTCAACTCAGCGTCTTGCGCGAGGATCAGCCCACCTGGCCAACGATACCCATCCCGCTTTGGCTGAGAGCCTGGATGGGCTCCTTGGACATCATGCCAATGCGTTGTTGATGGCCGCGATCAGCGCGGCTCCGGAAAATTGCTTCTGCAGATAAGCAACGCATCCCACCTTTTCCGCCTCCGCCTTCACGGCGCCGGCTTCCAGCGCCGTGATGAAAATCACCGGAAGGGTTGTCCTCTCGGCCTTCAGCCTGCGTTGCAGATCGATTCCGGACATGCCACCGAGGTCGATATCAAGAACAAGGCAATCTATCGGCTTTTTCCGATCGCGAGCGAGAAAGTCCTCGGCGGATGCATACTCCTCGGCCAGAAAACCGTAAGCGTTGAGCAGCCGCCCGAGGCTGCGCCGTAGGCTTGCGTCATCATCGACGACAGCGACCGTGCGGCGAAGCTTCTCCACCTCATGCCCCCTCCTCTTTCGAACATATGAGAGATTGACGGTTCCTGGTGAGACTAGGCCAGTTAGAGGTCGATTGATATTGTCCTAAGGGGAAGGAGACACCTGTCACTCGCCGGCGATGCCGTATCCTGCTCGATGAGACCGATATTCGCGGCGATCGACACCGCCTCGGCCAGCGAGCGCACGCCAAGTTTTTCCATGACCTGATGGCGATGCACCTTAACCGTCCGCTCCGAGATGCCGAGCGCATGAGCGATCTGCTTGTTGAGACGGCCGCGAATGAGGAGCCGGAACACTTCGGCTTCGCGCGGCGTAAGCCCCGCCACCAGCGCCCGCTGGCCCTGGAGACGGTCGTGTTCGGCCCGCTGTCTTCCATATTGAATGAGAGCATGGTCGATCGCCTCCATCAATGCCGCCGTGGTCGAACTCTTCTCCAGAAAATCCTTGGCACCCGCCTTCATCGCCTCGACGCTTGCCTTGATGTCTCCTTCCCCCGTGAGGAACACGACCGGCAATAGCGGCGCCAGCTCACACAGCCGGCGTTGGATCTGCAGGCCGGACTGGCCAGGCATCTGCAGGTCGAGAAGAACGCAGCCCGGCTCGCAAGCGGAAAGTCGGGCGAGAAACTGGTCTCCGGATTCATAGCCTTCGACCCTGAGGCCATGGGCGGAAAGCAGCCTTGCGATCGCCGTCCGGTAGGATTTGTCGTCATCGACGATATGGACAACCGGTTTCATCTCGATCGCTCCTCCCTGTGGGCGAGCGGCAGGGCCACGCGAAAGACCGAGCCTCCTTCGGGGCGGTTGTCGGCACGGATGGTACCGCCATAGGTCTCGAGAATGGCGCGCGCTATGGAAAGCCCAAGCCCGGTACCCGCCTGCTTGGTGGTATAGAACGGCTCGAAGATGCGGATCAGCCTCTCTTCGGGAATGCCGTCTCCGGTGTCGGAGACCCGCAGCTCCGCCTTCTCGTTCGCCAGTCCCGTCGCGAAGCTAAGCGTTCTCCCGGCCGGGACGGTGTTCAGCATGGCATCCATCCCGTTGGTCGCCAGGTTGAGAATAACCTGCTGCACGTGAACCTTGTCGGCACGGACCGGCAGCTCGCCCGGCGGCTGGGTTGAGGTCAGCTTAATTCCGCGCCGTTCCGCCTCGCCGTGAATGATGCGGATTGCGCTCGATGTGACATCGTTCAGATCGAACTCCTGCCAATCGATCTCGTTTCTCTTCTTGAGCAATCCTCTCATCCGGCTGATGATGTCGCCAGCGCGCTGATCGTCTTCCTGGATGTCGAGGAGAATCTGCTGGATCAGTTCGTGATCCGGGTTCGCACTTCGCAGCAGCACCGAGGCTGCCTCGGCATTGTTTCTGATCGCCGAAAGAGGCTGATTCAGTTCGTGAGCGATGGACGAGGATAACGCACCGGCTGTCGCGGACTGGTTAAGATGAACGGCTTCAAGCAAGTGAAGTTGCGCGCTGCGCTCGGCGTCGCGGCGGCGCCTCCGCTCAAGCAGAAGCACCGAGATAATGCCGGCTTGCGCCAGCAGGAGCCCGCTCCCCGCCGTCAATATGACCCAGTGTTCCTCCCAGAGGCTTTTATCCCTGTGCATCTGGACCGTGCCCGGCGGCAGGTCCTTTTCGGCAAGTCCCCAGCGCTGGAGTTGCCGGGCATCGGCGACATATGTCTGCGGCGCTTCGAGATCCGACACCGGCTTGCCGGCAATCGCATCGATGACGAGGTCGCCGACGGTCCGGCCCAGGCCATCGAATGTGACGGTATTGCCGCCGACGACGCCATAACCGATGTAGGTCTGATAGGGACCGTAGACAGGTGCGCTGGCGGTCGCTGCGATCTGTCTGATCGCGTCGCGCGGAATGAAGTTGCGTCCTGTCCGATCCTTGAAGACCGTCAATGCCAGGATGATGCTGTCGGGCGGCACGCGCGAGGCGCGATCGATGAATTCGTCGATCGTCAGATCTTCCAGATAGGTCGTCGTATCAAAGGATTTGGAGAACTGTTTCAAATCTGCGCGGGCCGTCGTCAGCCAAGTCCGGTCGAAGTCGGACGAGCCTCCGACGATGTAGAGGTGGCGGGCATCGGGCTGCAGGCTCCGGGCCATCTCGGCCGTCTTCAGAATGTTGAATGTCGAGAAGGCTCCTATCACGTCATAAGGCAGAGCGATCTTCTCGGCGGTGGCGGTGCCGAAACCGGCGGCGACGATTTTTGCGCCGGGAGCGATCGTGCCGCGTTTCTCGACGATGAAGCTGGCCGATTCCCGGCCGACGGCCACGACCACGTCGGGGCGACGCGCTGCGTATTTCTCGCCAAGATATCGGGCCATGCGCGCGACATGATCGCTTTCCGGAAACCGCGAGAGATCCAGGAACTCGGAAAACAGATCGATCTTGCCGTTGGTCGCCTGCAGCAAACGGCTCCGCAACGCCTCACCGGCAGCGGTCGTCGCCGCGACCCTCTCGTCATAAGGATAAAGAACGAGGACGCGGGGAACCCGGTCGATGACGGCAATCGAGGGGTCGGAAGCTGCTGCCTGACGACTGGACACACCCAGGGCGGCCACCGCCAACAAAAAGGCAGTGCAGCATAATCGACCTGACCATTTGCCCAAGCCCATCAGCTTTCCCCCCAAAGCCGGGCGAACAATAACAGCTTCGCGCTGCGACGTCATCTGCCCCAGCACTACTTTCGATTGCTTCCCGAGAGCGGGATTCCCCAAAGTACAATATCGGGCGAAGACCGTATTCGCTAAGGTCCAGCGCGCCGGGGCAGATATGCGGTCGGCTTCGTAACCCGCCGGAGATAGCTACGGCAGGAACGTCATTTTCAAAGCAGTCCGGTCGAGCACGCATGCGATCGCAGACCTTTGCCGCGAGCGACACCGTCATCGACCGAACTCCAACGGAGGGATTTGACATGAACGGCAGAATCCTTATCCGCTGCATCGGAGCCTTGGCTTCATCCACCATTCTGTGGTGTGCAGCCTTGCCCGTGCAAGCGCAGGACTCTCAGCGAAAACCCAACATTCTGTTCATCGTTTCGGATGATACCGGCTACGGCGATCTCGGCCCCTATGGCGGGGGTGAAGGGCGCGGGATGCCGACCCCGAACATCGACAAGCTGGCCGACGAAGGCATGACCTTCTTTTCCTTCTACGCCCAGCCGAGCTGCACGCCCGGTCGCGCCGCCATGCAAACGGGACGCATTCCCAACCGCAGCGGCATGACGACGGTCGCCTTTCAAGGCCAGGGCGGCGGATTGCCCGCGGCCGAATGGACGCTTGCATCCGTGCTGAAACGCGGTGGCTATCACACCTACTTCACCGGCAAATGGCATCTCGGCGAAGCGGACTATGCTCTGCCGATTGCGCAAGGCTATGACGAGATGCGGTACGCCGGCCTCTATCATCTGAATGCCTACACCTACGCGGACCCAACGTGGTTTCCGGACATGGACCCGAAGCTGCGTGAAATGTTCCAAAGGGTGACGAAGGGGGCGCTTTCCGGCAAGGCCGGTGGACCTGTCACTGAAGACTTCAAAGTCAACGGTCAATATGTCGATACGCCGGTTATCGACGGCAAGGAGGGCGTCGTCGGCATCCCCTACTTCGACAGCTATGTCGAAAAAGCAGCGCTGGAATTCCTCGACGCCGCCGCCAAGAAGCCCGACGAGCCATTCTACATCAATGTAAATTTCATGAAGGTGCACCAGCCAAACATGCCGGCGCCCGAATTCGAGCACAAGTCGCTGTCCAAGAGCAAGTATGCCGACTCGATCGTGGAGCTGGACACCCGTATTGGCCGGATCATGGACAAGCTGCGTGAAACGGGAATGGAACGGAATACACTCGTGTTCTACACCACCGATAATGGCGCTTGGCAGGATGTCTATCCGGACGCCGGGTACACCCCCTTGCGAGGCACCAAGGGCACGTTGCGCGAGGGCGGCAATCGCGTCCCTGCGATCGCGGTCTGGCCGGGAAAGATCAAGCCTCGCACGTCGAACCATGACATCGTCGGCGGGCTCGATCTAATGGCGACGTTTGCCGCAGTCGGCGCGGTCCCTCTTCCGACAGAGGACCGCGAAAACAAGCCAATCATTTTCGATAGCTATGATATGTCGCCGATCCTCCTTGGCACGGGGAAATCGGAGCGGAAATCCTGGTTCTACTTCACTGAAAATGAGCTGTCGCCAGGTGCTATTCGGGTCAATAACTACAAGTTTGCGTTCAATCTTCGTGGCGACGACGGAGCGTCGACCGGCGGACTGGCGGTTGATTCAAACCTCGGTTGGAAGGGGCCGGACAAGTATGTCGCGACGGTTCCCCAAGTGTTCGACCTCTGGCAGGATCCGCAAGAGCGCTATGACATCTTCATGAACAACTTTGCGGAACGAACCTGGATGGGCGTTGTCATGGGCGAAGAGCTCCAGAAGATCATGGCGACTTACATGAAGTATCCTCCCCGAAAGATGCAGAGCGTCGGCTACACGGGTCCGATCACTCTCTCGAACTACGAACGCTTTCAATGGGTGCGGGATCAACTCGCCAAGGATGGCGTGACGCTCACCCTCCCGACCGGGAATTGACAAAGAGCGGCGGCTCTCGAGGCCGCCGCCCGTTCTTGTTTTCCCTGTTGCCAACCCTGGAGAATGACCAATGTCTCTTGTCCGCTTGGCGCCGCGATTGATCTGCCTCATGATCATTGCGCTCGGTGCCGCACTGCTTCATGCCACTTCCCCATTCGCTCAAAGCGATCCTTTGCCCTCCTGGAACGATACAGCCTCGAAAGCTGCCATCGTCTCTTTCGTCGAAAAGGTTACCGGTCAGGGATCGCCCGACTTCGTCCCGGAAAACGAACGGATCGCGGTGTTCGATAATGACGGCACCTTGTGGGTGGAACATCCGATGTACACCCAGCTCGCCTTCGCCCTGGACCGCGTTAAGGCACTCGCTCCGCAGCATCCGGAATGGAAGGAAACCCAGCCGTTCAAGGCGGTGCTCGAAGGCGACATGAAGACGCTCGCCGCATCCGGCGAAAAGGGCCTGATGGAACTCATCATGACCACGCATGCGGGGATGACCAGCGGCGATTTCCAGAAAGTCGTGACCGATTGGCTTGCTTCAGCACGCGACCCGAAATTCAAGCGGCCATACACGGAGCTTGTCTACCAGCCGATGATCGAGCTTCTCGCCTACCTGCGCGCCAATGGATTCAAGACCTTCATCGTTTCAGGCGGCGGCGTCGAGTTCATGCGGCCATGGGTGGAAAAGGTCTATGGTGTCCCGCCAGAGCAGGTGATCGGCTCGTCGATCAAGACCGAGTTCAGGATGCAGGACGACACACCGACCCTCTTTCGGCTCCCCGAAATCAATTTCATCGACGACAAGGCCGGCAAACCCGTCGGGATCAACCAGCAGATCGGCAGGCGGCCGATTGCAGCCTTCGGCAATTCCGACGGAGATCTCCAAATGCTGCAATGGACGACCATGGCCGGCGGGCCTGCCAGGCTCGGCGTGCTGATCCATCATACCGATGCCGAGCGCGAATACGCCTACGACCGCGAAACCGAATTCGGCCGCCTCGACAAGGCGCTCGATGCCGCCTCCATCGCCGGCTGGACCGTCGTCGACATGAAGGCCGACTGGAAGCAGGTGTTCAAGGACTAGGGGAATGCGCCGAGCGCCGGAGCCTTGCATGATGGCGCCGTGACCTTCTGGAGCGTCGACGGGGAGCGATTGAGTGGCAGCGTCTGTCCGATCAGCAGCGGTGAGAGGAGTGGCCCTCCTGCTTTTCCTGGTGCTTTCCTTTGCCAAGCACAGCCTTGCGAGTGACGCCCTCTCGACGCCCGCTGCCGACCCGCGAATATCGATCCATGAGGGTTTCGTGGACGAAAAGACGTGCGCATCCTGCCACGCCGATCAGGCGGCGGCTTTTTCGAAGTCCCACCATGCCAAGGCCATGGCGCTCGCCGACGACGAAACGGTCCGCGGCGATTTCGACAATAGCAGGTTCGAACATGATGGCGTCGTCACGACCTTCACCCGCCGCGATGGCCGCTTCTTCGTGAACACCGAGGGTGCGGACGGAGGCGAGGGCGAGTTCGAAGTCAAATATACCTTCGCCTACGAACCGCTGCAGCAGTATCTCGTCGAGATCGGAGGCGGGCGGCTGCAGGCTCTCGATATAGCCTGGGATACGGTCAGACGGCAGTGGTTCTGGCTCGGCAACGGCACCCCGGCCAAACCCGGATCGACCTATCATTGGACAGGTCCCTTCTATCGCTGGAACCGCACCTGCATCGATTGTCATTCGACCGACCCCCAGGCGAAGTTTCAACCGCAGACCAATGAATACAAGTCGACCTACGTCGCCACCAGCATCGGCTGTCAGTCCTGTCATGGCCCCGGCGCGAAACACGTGGCTTCGGCGCGTTCGGGCAATGCTTCGTCCTCCATGCAGGATACAAGCCTGCCGAAAGTCGATGCGGGCATGTGTTTCGCCTGCCACGCCAGACGCACCCGGCTGCTGGACGGCTATCAGCCGGGAAAGCCCTTTCTCGACTATTTCTCCCCCGCCCTGCTGCGACCGGATCTTTATTTCCCGGACGGACAGATACGCGACGAGGTCTTCGAATATGGCTCGTTTCAGCAAAGCAAGATGGCAAGGGCGGGCGTGACCTGTCTCGACTGTCATCGGCCGCACGATGCCGGCCTTAAGGCTGAAGGCAATGCGCTGTGCACGCAATGCCACACCGAGACGAAGCCGGAGCGCTTCGTCAAGCAGGATCCGAGCGGCCTGTTCGACACGCCCGCGCATACCCGCCACCAAGCCAGTTCGACCGGTGCACAATGCGCCAATTGCCACATGCCGGAACGCACCTACATGAAGGTCGACCCGCGCCGCGACCACTCCTTCGTCATCCCCCGGCCAGACCTGTCGGCAACCCTCGGAACGCCGAATGCGTGCACGACCTGCCATGTCGACAGAACGAATGATTGGGCAGCCGAAAAAATGGATAAATGGTACGGGACGCAATGGCGCAAACGCGCGTCGATCGCCCATGCCTTCACCGGAGCTGCAAACGGCGATGGAGCCGCGGTGGAGGCTCTGCGCGACCTTGTCGGTGACCAAACCCAAGCAGGAATTGTCAGGGGAAGCGCCATCGCCGCAATGAGCGGGACTGGCGGCGCGGATATCACCGCCGACATTCAAACGGCCGCAACCGATGCAGATCCGCTCGTCAGGCTCGGCGCTGCGGAAGCGGCAGGCAACATTCCGCCGGAGCAGAGGCTGGATGCGATCGGCAAGCTGCTCGGCGATCAAACGCGCGCGGTCCGCGTTGCTGCCGCCAACGTGCTCGCCGGCACTCCTCCCCACCTCTTCGGCGATCAGCAAGTCAATTTCGAAGCCGCCGTCGCGGACCTGCGCGCCTACGTGGAGGCGAATGCTGACGTCGCGGAAACCCAAAGCAATTATGGCTTCTTCCTGTTCGCTCGACAGCGTACGGCCGAGGCCGAGGCCGCCTTCCGGCGGGCGATTTCGCTCGACTCGACACTGGAGGGAATGCGCATCAATCTCGCCGAGTTCTACCGCGCCACCGGTCAGAACGACAGGTCGGAGCAGACCTATGCCGAAGCGATCGGCATGGCGCCCGAACGCGCGGATCTGCGTTACGGACATGCGCTGTCCCTGGTGCGCAAGCAGGCATTGGCCGAGGCGATAACGGAACTCGCAGAAGCGGTGCGGCTCGATCCGCAAAACTCCCGCTACAAGACGACCTTGGCCGTCGCTCTCGATTCGGCTGGCCGGACGGGAGAGGCGTTGGACAGGCTCGATGGTTGGGCGGCGGGAGGAGGCGCCGACGTCATCGGCTTGGCACTCCAATACAGTCTCAAGCTTCGACGGCTGCCGGAGGCGTTGAGACATGCGGAAAATCTGGCGCGACTGAGGCCTGAGGACCAGCAGATTTCAGGCCTCATCGGAAAGCTGAAGCAGGCGATCAACGGAAAATAGGTATTTAAGCTTGTCCAAATCTACTTCTCGCTGCAAAGTGCCGACTCGGGACAACAGTGCCGAGGCGACAAACGAGATCGGGGGATTCTCATGAAAGCCATACACTTGCATGCCATTCTGTTACTGGCAGGCGTCTGCGCGGCGTCGGCCGGTAATGCCGCTGATGTCACGCCACTTACGCCGGAAGCAAAAACTGTCGAGAGCCAGAGCGGCTGGGAATTCACCTTCGCGCCATATTTCTGGGCTGCCGGCATATCCGGCGATATTGGCCAGTTTGGGCTTCCGGAAGTTCATATCGACGCGGATTTCGGCGATATCCTCAATAATCTCGACTTCGCTTTCATGGCGGCAGGCGAAGCAAGATACGATCGCTTCAGCATCGTCGGTGACGTGATCTACACCAAGCTCGGTGCCGACGCCGACACACCTGCCGGCATCCTCGCCGAGAGCGTCGATGTGACATCGAAGACCTTCGCGGGATTTCTTGGCGTCGGTTACGCCGTGCTCGAAGACCAAAATGGCCACCTCGACGTGGTCGGTGGCATGAAGGTCTGGTCGGCCAAAACCGAGATCTCCTTCAATGGCGGCATTCTGGCCGGAGTGGATGTCGAAGACAGCGCCACATGGGTCGATGCCGTCGCCGGCGTCCGAGGAAACTACTTCTTCACGCCGCAAATCTATGTCACCGGATGGGGCCTAGTGGGTGCTGGCGGCGCCGATATCGACTGGGACGTGGCGTTGGGCCTCGGCTACAAGTTCAACGACAGCATCTCCGCGGTCGCGGGATATCGTGCACTCGGCGTCAATTACGAGAATGACGGGTTTGTCTTCGACGTTGTCCAGCAGGGACCGATCTTAGGGGTCGCCATTCGTTTCTGACGCCGGGCCGGCGAACGTCGTACTGTGAGCGATTATCCTTCCAGCATGCTCGCTTGGCCCCGGAGCCGAACGACGCCTCCTGGAAGCAGAGAGCCGCCGTGGCAAGAACAGCGGTTCACAGTTCGGTATCCAACACGGATCGGACCGAGCTAAATCTTTTCACTCCGGAGGAAGCCTGTTTCGCGGGCTGAGTTCAATCGGATCATGGAGGGATTGATGATGAAAATCGCTTCTTGGATGGCACTGGTTGCCGCGGCGCGCTGGACCCCATCCGAAGATACGGCCGGTATTTAAGGCATACACCCGCTCCTTATGTGATGTAATTTATAATAATCTAATGTACTGTAGCCTACCCATCTGGGGCTGCGGCTAGAGAATTCAGCAAGTATTTCAACCCGCCGGCGACCGTCGGAGGCCACGACCCTTCGGGGCGTGCCGGTGGAGCCGATATCCTGGAATACATGACGTTGCCAAAGATGCTGTAACGGTCGTACCGGGCCTCGCCGATCGCCATGGCCCCGAAGTCGAGATGGTCAAGGATACCGCTGAAACTCAAGTCAACTTCGACTATCGGCAGCCCACCAAGCCAGCAGTAGTTTTCGCGAACAATTGAATAGTCGGGAAACAGCCTACTCTCGACGAACTACAATTTCTCTCTGCTAGTCGCCGTATGCGGTGGTTGTCATATCAGGGATGGCAGTCACAAGACGCTTAAGAATGACCAAGGAGAGACAAGGTTTCCTGTCATTGATGCAAATCAACAAATAGTCAGCTCAGACAGTTCAAGTATAACTGCTGCAAAGGGGGGAAGCGATGAACAAGACATCTGCGAAGTTGATAGTGGCGGGGCTCGTAAGCCTGAGCTCTGCCCTGCCGGCCGCGGCCCAGGAGACCACCGATATAGGTACTCTGGACAGCGCGAAGGCCGGAAAGGCGTTTTCCAGCAAACCTGTCTACTCGCCCTATGCGGGGCGCAATTTTCCGACCCGGCCGCTATTCGGCGACACGCATCTCCACACCGGAGCCTCGTTCGATGCCGGCGCATTCGGCGCACGGTTGACGCCTCGCGACGCCTACCGCTTTGCTCGCGGCGAGGAGATCACGGCGTCGAGCGGCCAGCCCGCTAAGTTGTCACGGCCGCTCGACTTTCTGGTGGTGGCCGACCACTCGGACAACATGGGCATGTTCCCCGACCTCTTCGCCGGCAAGCCGGAAGTCATTTCCGATCCGCAGGCCAGGACCTGGTACGAGGAGATCAAGGCGGGACAAGGCGGCAAGGCCGCGCTCGAGATCATCTTCAGCTTCGGCAAGGGAACGCTCCCTAAGGGCATGATCTACGGGCCGGAGACACGTCCCTACAAGAACGCGTGGCAGGACACGATAAAGGCCGCCGAGGAATACAACGATCCGGGCCGCTTCACCGCCTTCATCGGCTATGAGTGGACCTCGAACACGGCAGGCAACAATCTGCATCGCAATGTCGTCTTCCGTGACAATGCCGACAAGGCCGACCAGGTCGTGCCCTATACGACGCTTAAGCCCTTGGGCAGCGACAATCCGCGCGACCTATGGAAGTGGATGCAGGCCTATGAGGACAAGACCGGCGGCAACGTGCTGGCGATCGCGCACAACGGCAATCTGTCCAACGGCCGCATGTTCCCGCTGATCGAATCCTTCACCGGCAAGCCGGTCGACAAGGAATATGTCGAGCAGCGTTCAAGGTGGGAACGCCTTTACGAGACAACCCAGACGAAGGGTGATGGCGAAGCTCACCCGATCCTGTCGCCCAATGACGAGTTCGCGGATTTCGAGACCTGGGATTTCGGTAATCTCGATGCCAGCGTGCCGAAGACGCCTGACATGCTCGAATTCGAATATACACGGTCCGCGCTGAAGAACGGCCTCAAGCTCGAAGCCGAACTCGGCACGAACCCTTACAAATTCGGGCTGGTCGGCAGCTCCGACGCGCATACTGGCCTTGCGGCCATGGAAGAGGAAAATTTCTTCGGCAAGACCACGCCGCAGGAGCCGAGCCCCGAGCGCCTGACGGCCACTTTCGTCAAGAATGCCAAGACGAACATCACCGTGATGGACTGGGAGGTTAGCGCGTCGGGTTACGCCGCCGTGTGGGCCACGGAGAACACCCGCGAGTCGATCTGGGACGCCATGCAGCGCAAGGAGACCTACGCCACGACGGGACCGCGCATGATGGTGCGCTTCTTCGGCGGCTGGGATTTCGAGCCTACCGATGCCGAGACCCGCAATCCCGGCGTGATCGGCTACGGCAAGGGCGTGCCCATGGGCGGCGACCTGACGGCAGCGCCGGAAGGCAAGGCACCGTCGTTCCTCGTCGCTGCGCTGCGAGACCCGATTGGGGGCAACCTCGACCGCTACCAGATCGTCAAGGGCTGGCTCGACGACAAGGGCGAGATGCATGAGCAGGTGTACGACGTCGCCTGGGGCGGGGACCGCAAGCCGGGGGCCGACGGCAAGGTGCCATCGGTCGGCAGCACCGTCGATATCGAGAACGCGACCTGGACCAACACCATCGGTGCGCCGGAACTGATCGCGGTCTGGAAGGATCCAAGCTTCGATCCGAAACAGAAGGCCTTCTATTACGGACGCGTCATCGAGATACCGACGCCGCGGTGGACCGCCTATGACGCCAAACGGTTCGGGACAAAGCCGCTGGAGGGCACGCAGATGACCGTCATCGAACGCGCCTATACCTCGCCGATATGGTACACGCCGTGATCGCGATACTGGCGGTTGAACCGGATGCAGGACCGGCGAACGCGTGAGCACGATCTTGTTGAAACGCGTGCTGAGGGAGCCGCTGGTCCACTTCTTGGCTCTCGCGCTGCTGATCTTCGCGGGTTACCGGCTCCTGGGCGCCGATACGGACGACAAGGCGGACAGCATCGTCGTCACGGCGCCGAAGATCGAGCAGATGGCGACCGTGTTCACAAAGACCTGGCAGCGCCCCCCGACAGCCGAGGAATTGAAGGGCCTGATCGACGACCATGTGAAGGAAGAAATTCTGGTACGCCAGGCGCTGGAGATCGGGCTCGACAGGGACGACACGGTCGTTCGTCGCCGCTTGCGTCAGAAGATGGAATTCCTGAACGCGGCCGACGCCGAAACGCTGACAGCGACCGATGCGGAGCTCGATGCCTATCTGAAAGCCAATGCAGCCACGTTCGAGATCGATCCGATGCTGGCCTTCCAGCAAATCGTTCTGAATCCCCAGCGGCACGGAGAAGCAATCGAACAAAAAGCGGCCGCCATCCTCGAAGTATTGCTGAGCCAGCCTGCGGCCGATCCCGCTTCGCTTGGCGATGCCTCGCAGCTTCCACCGGAGCTTCCACTTACGAGCAAGACATCGATCGGCCAGGCCTTCGGCGCCGATTTCGCGGAAGAACTCGACAAGATCCCTGCGGGCCGGTGGACGGGTCCCGTCAAGTCCGGCTTCGGGCTGCACCTGATCCGCGTGACGGAGCGCGTGCCTGGCCGAGTGCCGACGCTCGACGAGGTTCGCGACGCCGTTGCGCGGGAGTGGACGAACGCTAAACGCAAAGAACTCGAGAACCAACGCTTCGCCGAACTCCTTAAGCGCTATGTGGTGAGCATCGAAAGCCCGGCCGGCGCGGGAACCGACCCATGACGCGGCTTGGGGCGCTGCTGGCCGTGCTGATGCCGGTGTTGCTGGCCACACCGGGGTACCCTCATGAGATTCGGCCGGCCTATCTCGACATGCGCGAAACGGCGAGCGACGAGTTCGCCGTCGTCTGGAAGATTCCGGCGCAAGGCGACATGCGTCTCGGGCTCTATGCAAGTCTGCCGAAGCAGTGCATCGAGAAAGCCGAATCGGCGAGGTCGATCGTGGACGGAGCTTATCTGGAGCGAAGGACCGTCGCCTGTGCTGGGGGATTGAGGGGCGGCGAGATCGGCATCAACGGCCTCAAGTCGACCATGACCGACGCGCTCGTCCGCATCGAATACGAGAACGGCGACACGGAGGTCGTGCGCCTCATGCCGGACGCGCCCTCCTTCACCGCAGCCGGCGCGCAGACAAGCCTCGAGTTCGCCCAGACCTATTTTCTGCTGGGCGTCGACCATATACTCTCGGGTCTCGATCACCTGCTCTTCGTACTTGCGATCATGCTGCTCATTCGAGACCGCTGGATGCTGGTCAAGACGATCACGGCCTTTACGATCGCGCACAGCATCACGCTGGCTGGAGCCTCGCTCGGATATTTCAGTTTGCCGCAGAAACCGGTGGAAGCGACGATCGCCCTCAGCATCGCATTCGTCGCAAACGAACTGATCAAGATGAAGCCGGGCGAAAGGCGGCTCTCCGAGCGCTACCCCTGGGTCGTTGCCTTCGCGTTCGGGCTGCTGCACGGCTTCGGTTTCGCCGGCGCTCTGATGGAAATCGGCTTGCCGCAATCCGATGTGCCGCTGAGCCTGCTGACATTCAACCTGGGTGTCGAGGCAGGACAGCTGATCTTCGTCGCCGTGGCGCTGGTCGTGCTTCGGGCAGCAGGCGCGCTGAGCACGATACAGCCCGCACCGGCGCGTCGGTTCGGCGCCTACATAATCGGGACCGCCGCGATGCTGTGGCTGGTTTCGCGGATCGCCGGGTTGGCGGCGTGAGAGGCGAAATCCTCCGCGTCCAAATCGCTTATAGGATTGGCGGCAATCGGGAACAGCAGTTCAAACCGCTACAGCGTCCTTGCGTGTTAAATAAGACGCGCGGCGCTGTAGTAGCAAAAGCTCAACCTTCTTTTGCTATTGCTGGAGCCGATTGCGTTGGAGGTGATTTCGGCGATGAAAATTCCGACAGTGGTGGTTCTGATGGCGGCCCTCCTGCAGCCGGTCTCAGCCTTCGGCGAGACCGAATGGATAGGCGGCGCGAGGCAATGGTCGGTCGGCTTTGCGAACGCGAGCCCGCACCCCTATTGCCGCCTGCTGTGGGACAGCGAGATCGGCAAGACCATGGAATTCCGCCAGAGCGCAACCGAGACGTTCTGGCTGGTCGCAAAGACCACATGGGACATTCCGGCCGGCACCAAGACCGAGGTGACGCTGACCGACCGTACGGCGACGAAAGTAATCGCCGCCGATTTCTTCGACAAGAACACGCTTCGCCTCTGGGGTCCGGCCAGCAAAGGGAGCGCCGGACTGAAGAAGATCATCAAGAGTTCCTTTGCCGGAATGCCCGACGTGCAGATCACCTTTGCCGGCGACGAAGGCGACTGGACGCTGCCGCTCTCGCGGGTGGAGCAGCTCTACCCGACCTTCGTCCAGTGCCTCAGACGTCTCGAGGCCGGCGAAAAGCCAAAGCAGAATTCCGAAACCCAGCCGTTCTGAGTCCGATTATAGCGGCGGCGCAGTATCGCGGATCAGGGTGCGGACAGTCTCGATATCGCCGTTGAGCGGCCGTTCGTCGCCATAATGGGAAACATGTTCCCGCACGGCTTGATAGACAAGGTCCGTGCCTGCCGCCCGCGGCGCGGTGGCCGCCAGGAAATCATGCGCCTGGGCAGCGGCCATCAGCTCGATCGCAAGGATATATTCGGCATTGTCGATGACGGCGAGCAGCTTGCTGGCGGCGGCCGTCGGATGCGCGAGGAAATCCTCCTGCAGGCCGGAGGTCAGCCCGCCGTCCATGGCCGCCGGTGCGGCAAGGCGGCGGTTCTCGTTGCTGAGGGCGGCTGCGGTATATTGGGCGATCATCAAGCCGGAATGGCGGCCGGCGTCGCTGGCCAGAAACGGAGGCAGGCCGCTTACCAGCGGATTGACCAGCCGGTCCATGCGCCGTTCGCTGATCGCACCGATCTGAGCGAGCGCAATCGCCAGGCTATCGGCTGCCTGCCCGAGCGCCGGGGCGACCGCATGCGCCTCGGAGCAGACGATCGGCTGTTCCGGCGTGCCTGAGACAGCCGGATTGTCCGTCACTGAGGCAAGCTCCTGATCGACGACGCGGGCGGAATTGTCGAAGACGTCGCGGGCGGCGCCATGCGCATGCGGCACCGAACGAAGGCTGAGCGCATCCTGCGTGCGCCGGCCGAAGGCGGCGGCGACAAGGCCGCTGCCGGCAAGCCGCGCGCGCAGCGTCGCTCCCACTTTCTCTATTCCCGCCGATGGGCGCAGCGCCAGCACAGCCGCGTCGAAGGCGGCGATCTGGCAGCCCGCCGCTTCCAGCGTCAGGGCTGCGGTGGCATCGGCCCAGTCGAGCAGCCGTTCGGCGCGTGACAGCCCCACGGCGGTCAGGCCGGTGGCGCAGGCCGTGCCGTTGACAAGGCTCAAGCCTTCCTTGGCGCCGAGCACCAGCGGTTCGAGCCCGATCGCAGCAAGCGCCTCGCGACCGCTCATGCGCCGGCCGGCCACGTGAGCGCTGCCTTCGCCGATCAGAACAAGCGCAATATGGGCATTGTGGACGAGATAACCGGCAGAGCCTTTGGATGGCACGTCGGGAATGCAATCATGTTCCAGCAGAGCTGTGAGATGCTCGACGATCTCGCGCCGCACGCCGGAATGGCCATGGGCGAAATTGGCAATCTCAGCAGCGATGATAGCACGCACCTCGCGGGCAGCCAGCAATGGCCCGACGCCGCAGGCATGGCTGAGCACGATGCTGCGTGACAACAGGCTCTGCGAGGCCCGATCGACGACGGTATCCGCCAGCGCCCCGACGCCGGTATTGACGCCGTAGGCGCGCACGCCCGTCTCGACGATACGCGCAACGATGCGGCTTGCCTGCTCGACCCGCCCCCAGGCGGCCGGCGACAGCGCCAGCGCTTCCCCTGCCCCGACGCGCGCGACATCGCGCCAGGTCAGCACGGCATCGATGGTGATCGTCATTGACCGCTTCCGAAATGGCCGATGAACTGGCGGAAAGCCGGTGTCGCGCCGCCGGTGAACATCTCGTCCGGCTTGCCGCTGCTTTCGATCAGCCCCTCGCGCATGAAGACGACGCGGTTCGAGACGTTGCGGGCAAAGCTCATCTCATGGGTGACGACGAGCATGGTCATGCCTTCCTCGGCAAGCGCGCGCATGACGCGCAGCACCTCGCCGACAAGCTCTGGATCGAGCGCCGAAGTCGGCTCGTCGAACAGCATAACCTTCGGTTTCATCGCCAGCGCGCGGGCAATCGCCGCACGCTGCTGCTGGCCGCCGGAAAGATGGGCCGGATAGGCATGACGTTTATCGGCGATGCCGACCTTTTCAAGCAGCGCTTCGGCCTCGGCGATGCAGTCGGCGCGCGGCCGCTTCAGCACATGGATCGGACCTTCGATGACGTTCTGCAGGATCGTCATGTGGGACCAGAGATTGAAGGACTGGAACACCATGCCGAGCTCGGAGCGGATATGGTCCACCTGCTTCTGGCTGGCCGGCTTGCTTCGCCCGCCCTTGTGCACCATGCGGACCTCCTCGCCATCGACCCAGATCTCGCCGTCGCTGGCGGTTTCGAGCATGTTGATGCAGCGCAGAAAGGTCGACTTGCCGGAGCCGGAGGCGCCGAGCAGCGAAATCACATCGCCGTCTTCCGCATCGAGGGAAATGCCGCGCAAGACCTCGTGCGTACCGAAGCTCTTGCGGATATTGCGGACCGATAGTCGGGTTACGCCTGGCATGGGTGCTCCAATCGGGTCAAAACTGCTACGCCTTCAGCGCCTGCGGGGCCGCGCGGCGGTGTCGGGAGAGCGAATATTCGAGCAGAGCCATGCCCTGCAGGATGATGAAGTTGAGGATGAGATAGATGATCGCCGCGCAGAGAAAGACTTCCATCGTGCGGTAGGTCTGCGAGATCAGCCGCTGGGCGACGCCGGTCACCTCCCAGACAGTGACGAGGCTTGCAAGCGCCGTCGACTTCATCATCAGCACGATCTCGGTGGAATAGGCCGGCAGCGCGTGGCGGAAGGCGATCGGCGCCAGGATACGGCGGACCAGCAGGAAGCCGGACATGCCGATCGAGCGCGCCGCTTCGATCTCTTTCGGGGAGACGGCGCGAATGCCGCCGCGGAAGATCTCCGCCGTGTAACCGGCGGTGCAGAGTGCCAGCGACAGCACGGCGCAGACCATCGGCTCGCGCAGGAACGTCCAGAGGAAGGAATAACGGATGAAGCCGAACTGGCCGAGGCCGTAGAACACCAGGAACATCTGGATCAGCAGCGGCGAGCCGCGGAAGATGAAGATATAGCCTTTGGCGAAACCCGAAAGTACCGGATTGCCGCTGGTCCGCATCCAGACGATGACGAGCGCCAGCAAGCCGCCTGAGATGATCGACAGCGAAAACAGGATGAGCGTCGTCGGTACGGCCTTGAGCAGGGTGACCAGGGTCGAGGCGATGAAGGTAAAATCCATTGTCGCCTCCTTACGCCTGGCCCATGGCCGATGCCGGCATGCTACGGTTGGCGCGGCGCTCCGCCCCGTTGAAGATGCGGTCCGAAAGGCTGGTCAGGATGAGATAGAGGCAGCCGCCGGCAATGAAGAACAGGAAATATTGCCGGGTCGAGCCTGCCGCCACCTGGCTGGTGCGCATCAGCTCGGCAAGGCCGGTGACGGAGATCAGCGCCGAATCCTTGAGACTGAGCTGCCACACGTTACCGAGCCCGGGAATGGCGAGGCGAAACACCTGCGGCATGATGATGCGGCGAAGGCGCATGCCGCGATGCATGCCGATCGCCGAGGCGGCTTCGAGCTCGCCCTTGGAGATGGCGAGAAATGCGCCGCGGAACACCTCCGCCTGATAGGCGCCGGAGATGATGCCGACGGCAAGCGCGCCTGCGATAAAGGAGGGCAAGCCGAGGAAACCCTCGTAACCCATTGCCTGGCCGATCGCGGTGACGGCCGAGGAGCCGCCGAAATAGATGAGATAGATGATCAGCAGTTCGGGCACGCCGCGAAACACGGTCGTATAGACGTTGCCGAGCGTGACGAGGATAAGATTGCCGGAGAGTTTCGCCGCCGCGACGATCGCGCCGAGCACCGCGCCGATCGCCAGCGCCGTTGCCGTGACGGCCAGCGTCATCAAGGCGGCGGCAATAAACAGCGCGCCCCATCCGGTCGAGCCGAAGCCGAGCAGTTCCAAGCTTGCCATAGCGTCCGTTCCCCGTCCGTGGCAGTGTTTTGCGGATTGACACCAGAGCATGATGCCGAAAAGTATCAGCGGTTTTCGGACGACATCATGCTCTAACTCTGAAATT
>NZ_VSZV01000136.1:0-6927 GCF_008919455.1 Rhizobium sp. PEPV16 | reverse complement strand
CTATCGCCGGCCAAACACGAAGCTTGAAGCGCGGGCCGACGAGATCATCGACATGTATGAGAAGCTGCAGGACGAGGACGGCTATCTGAATGCCTGGTTCCAGCGCGTCGAGCCGAACCGCCGCTGGACCAACCTTCGCGACCATCATGAGCTCTATTGCGCCGGCCATCTCATGGAAGCTGCGGTTGCCTATTATCAGGCGACCGGCAAACGCAAGCTGCTCGACATCATGTGCCGCTATGCCGATTACATGATCAAGATTTTCGGTCACGGCGACGGCCAGATACCAGGCTATTGCGGCCATGAGGAAGTCGAGCTGGCGCTGGTCAAGCTCGCCCGCGTGACGGATGAGAAGAAATATCTCGAGCTATCGAAATACTTCATCGACGAACGCGGCACTGAACCGCATTTCTTCACCGCCGAGGCAAGCCGCGATGGGCGCGATGTCTCCGAGTACCACCAGAAAACCTATGAATACGCGCAAGCGCACCAGCCGGTGCGCGCGCAGACAAAGGTCGTCGGCCACGCCGTGCGCGCCATGTATCTCTATTCGGGCATGGCCGACATCGCCACCGAATACAGGGACGACAGCCTAACGGCTGCTCTGGAAACGCTTTGGGACGATCTGACGACCAAGCAGATGTATATCACCGGCGGTATCGGGCCGGCGGCGTCCAACGAAGGTTTCACCGATTATTTCGATCTGCCGAACGATACCGCCTATGCGGAGACCTGCGCCTCGGTCGGCCTGGTGTTCTGGGCAAGCCGCATGCTCGGCCGCGGTCCGGATCGGCGCTATGCCGACATCATGGAGCAGGCGCTTTACAATGGCGCGCTGCCGGGGCTTTCGACCGACGGCAAGACATTCTTCTACGACAATCCGCTCGAAAGTGCCGGCAAGCACCACCGGTGGAAGTGGCACCATTGCCCCTGCTGCCCGCCCAACATCGCCCGGCTAGTGACCTCGATCGGCTCCTACATGTACGCCGTTTCGGATAACGAGATCGCCGTGCACCTCTATGGCGAGAGCACCGCGCGGCTGAAGCTTGCCAACGGCGCCGAGGTGGAACTCGAGCAGACCACCAACTATCCGTGGGAGGGTGCGGTCGCCTTTACCACCAGGCTGGAGAAGCCGGCGAAGTTTGCGCTGTCGCTGCGCATTCCGGACTGGGCCGAAGGCGCAACTCTCAGCGTCAATGGAGAAATGCTCGATCTCAACGCCAATATGCGGGACGGATATGCCAGGATCGATCGTGAGTGGGCCGCGGGTGATCGCGTCGCCCTCTACCTGCCGCTGGCGCTTCGGCCCCAATATGCCAATCCGAAGGTGCGCCAGGATGCCGGCCGCGTCGCATTGATGCGCGGCCCGCTGGTCTATTGTCTGGAAACAACGGACAATGGCGAAGACCTCAATGCCATCGTCCTGCCCCGTGAGCTCTCCACGGCCGAAACTGTCGTGCTGAAGGATCTCAATGATGCCGTCGCCATCGATCTCAAGGTCGAGCGCGAGGAAACATCGAACTGGGGAACAGCGCTCTACCGCAAAGCGCCGGCCGAAAGGCAGGTCGCCACCGCGCGTTTCGTGCCCTATCATCTCTGGGACAACCGCGCGCCCGGAGAGATGCTCGTCTGGGTCCAGTCGGACAGATAGGTCTTTTTGGGGATGACGAACGGTATGGGTAACAAGAGCGTCGTGCTCCAGGACGTGCGAAAAAGCTATGGCAATCTGCAGGTGGTTCACGGGATCGACCTGACGATCGCAGAGGGCGAATTCGTCGTCTTCGTCGGCCCTTCCGGCTGCGGGAAATCGACGCTTCTTCGCATGATCGCCGGCCTGGAGGACGTGACCGACGGGGAGGTCGAGATCAAGGGACGTATCGTCACCGATCTCGATCCATCCGAGCGCGGCATCGCCATGGTCTTTCAGTCCTACGCGCTCTATCCGCATATGAGCGTGCGCGACAATCTGGCCTTTGGCTTGAAGATGGCGCGCACGAATGCTGCGGAGATAGAGACGCGCGTCGAGGCCGCCTCGGCAATCCTGAAAATCGACCATCTTCTCGACAGGCGGCCGGGACAGCTTTCCGGTGGCCAACGGCAGCGCGTGGCGATCGGCCGGGCGATCGTGCGCAAGCCCGATGTCTTCCTGTTCGACGAGCCGTTGTCCAATCTCGATGCGGAACTGCGCGTTTCGATGCGCATCGAGATCGCCCGCCTCCACCGCGAACTCGGCAACACGATGATCTATGTCACGCACGACCAGACGGAGGCGATGACGCTCGCTGACAAGATCGTCGTGCTGCGCGACGGCCGCGTCGAACAGGCGGGAACGCCGCGGGAAATCTACGAGAATCCCTCGAATACCTTCGTGGCGGGCTTCATCGGCTCGCCGAGGATGAACCTGCTCAATGCCCGCTGGGGTGCGGGAGGCATGGTCGAAGTCGCCGGCCGGCAGATCGAAAGCGGCCTGCCGCCGGCAGACAGGCCGGTTGGCGGCGCGGTGACGCTCGGCCTGCGGCCGGAGCATCTGAAGGTGGCCTCCGATCTATCGGGCAGCCTGACGGCCAGGGTCGATTTTTCGGAATATCTCGGGGGAACGCAATACCTCTATTGCCAGCTTGCCGATGGCCAGTCACTGACCGTCGAGCATCGGTCACCGATCAGTATCGCGGCGGGCGAGCAAGTGAGCCTGCTGTTTGAACCGTCGGATTGCCGGTTGTTCGACGAGGGTGGGAACCGGTTGCGCTAATCGCGGCGGTCACGGTCACAGGCGGGCGACCACTCGGCGATCGGCCGTCCGAACTTCACTCGGCAATCGCTAGTGTCATGAGCTCCGCCGCCCTTTGCCGGGCTTCCCTGTCGGCGGCGAAGACATCATCCATGCCGGAAGCCGGCGGCAGGCCGGCCAGATCGTCCATGACCCTCTCGGTGACCTCGGCCATGGCGAGGAAGGAGAGCCGCCCTTCGATGAAGGCTTCGAGCGCCACTTCCTTGGCGCCGTTCAGCACCGCGCCCTGAACACGCCCGCGCGTCATCGCCAGGCGCGCGAGCCGCAGCGCCGGAAACCGCACCTCATCCGGCGCCTCGAAATCCAGCCTGGCGAGCTTGGCGAAATCCAGCCGCTCGACCGGCAGGTTCGACCGGCGCGGAAAGGATAGGGCATAACCGATGGCGGTGCGCATATCGGGCGCGCCGAGCTGCGCCAGCACCGATCCATCGGTATAGCCGACCATGGAGTGGATAATCGATTGCGGATGAAAAATGACCTCGATCTGTTCGGGCCTGAGGCCGAAAAGGTGCCGGGCTTCGATCATCTCCAGCGCCTTGTTGAACATCGAGGCACTGTCGATCGAAATCTTCAAGCCCATCGACCAGTTCGGGTGGGCGCGCGCGGTTTCCACCGTCACATCCGCCATGTCACGCAGCGAGGCGGTGCGGAAGGGGCCACCCGACGCCGTCAGGATGACCCGCTCGACGGCGTGGCGCTGGTTCTCTTCCAGCACCTGGAAAATCGCGTTGTGCTCGCTGTCGACCGGAAGCAGCCTGCCGCCGCCCGCCCGGATCGCTGCGATGAAGAGATCGCCGGCCGATACCAGGCATTCCTTGTTGGCAAGGGCGATATCGGCGCCGCGGCGGGCCGCGGCAAGCGTCGGCGCCAGGCCGGCAGTACCGACGATTGCCGCCATCACCCAGTCAGCTTCGCGGTCGGCGGCTTCCATCAGCCCGGATTTTCCCGAAGCGACCGCGATGCCGGTGCCGGAAAGTGCGCTCTTCAGTGATTCGTAATGCTGGTCGTTTGCCGTCACCGCCAGCCGCGCGCCGGATGATTTCGCCTGCCGGGCCAACAATTCGACATTGCCGCTGCCGGTCAGCACGGAGATTTCGAAGTTCTCCCGTCCGCCCAGATGATCGACGACATTGAGTGTATTCTGGCCGATCGAACCCGTCGAACCGAAGATGCTGAGGCGCCGCGGCGCGCTTTTGCCGGTCATCATGTAGAATTTCGCGAAAATTTCTCTCGTAGACTCAGGCTCTACTAGGCTTTGGAGGGGGCGGCAAGTGTGCGGTGCAGCAGATTTCAACCCTTGAGGGGTTTACAGAGCGGCGGCCGGATGTGATCCTTATAACATTGCTGCCGGAATCGCTTCCGCCGCGGCCGGTCACGGTCGCATGGCAAGTCGGGGCGCTGTGGCGTCCATCGAAGAACAGGCACTCGGTGCCGCCGGCCTTTGGGCCATACATTAAATCGAGGATGAAACCGGGATGGACGGCTTGGCCGTGATCCCTCATTGCGTTCGTCGCGAACGCTTTCATATGCGCTGCTGCGTCCACTCCGCGCCGCAGCCCTGTGACAGGTCAAAACGTTCTGAACTTCATGACGACATTCAAATTAGTATGCATCTTTTTCGCCATCCTACCCTCGCTCACAGCCGCAGCGAAGGCGGACGACCTGCTGATCTGGTCGCCAGCCAAGCTTTCGGACCGGTCCTACAAGGCGACGGTGGGTTTTCGCCTGCCGGCGGAATGGGAAACGAGCGCTGGCGCCGACATCGCGCTGGCCTCGACCAAAGGCGGAGCGCTGCTGCCCGATTCCGAACAGGCAATGCTTTGGGGCAGGATCACCAGGACGAGCGTTACCCCGGCAGGCCGGTCAGAGCGGGGTGCCAGCGTCAGCGTCGATACGCTGCGCGGCAGCGGCGCGCTAACCCTCAGCCGCTCGCGCAGCTGGATCCTGTCCGATTCGCTCGACATGCAATCGAGCCGATCCATCAGCGTGCAATATGACGCGGTCGAGGCCCGGCAGGCTTCGGTAACGGCAACGCAGGCGCTGAAGCTGATTCATCCCTGGACGGGAACCGCGCTTTCGGCAGGGACAGGCGTCAGCAATGCGAGCGGCGACTTCTCGAGCACGGTTGGGGTCAGCCAGGCCATTCTGCCGAACCTCAATCTCGATGCTTCGGTCAGCAATCCATTTTCAGGAGGTGAGGCGGGCAGCGTCAATCTCCGCTATCGCGTCAACTGGTAGCGGTGGTGAACCAAAGTCCGCTGAGCAGCGTTTCCTACGAGGCTTTCACGGAGGAACGGATCATGGTTTTCAAGGAGCAGACATTTCACGGGCTCGAACCCGAGATGGAGATCGAGATCGCCAATCGCGCATCGGTCGAAGCGGCCGTTGCCAATGCCCTGGCGATCGCCGGCGGCATCGACGCCTCCGATGTCGAGGTGACGATGGAGAACGATCAGATCGTGTTGAGCGGCACCGTCGGCACGGTAGGCGAAATCGAACGGGCAACTGCGGTCGCCAAGGCGGTCGAGGGTGTGCATGCGGTGCAGAACCGAATCCTGCTCGGCGGATCGTCGCTCGACGGTACGCATTAACCAGCGGCGGGCCGCTCCGAGCCCGGAGCTTGCCGGGCGAGAACTGTTTCCACATTGTCGCCTATAAGCAGCCGATCAACCGGCGAAGCGTTCGACGAGGAAGGACGAGCCGGCCAGACGATCCGTTTTCTGCGCGGCGCCCGACCCCTGCGGCTGGTAGGCGATGGCGAGCAGCAGGACACTGACGGCGACATAGGCGATTGTCAAAAGAGTCATCTTGAGACGCATGATGAATACTCCTGTTTTGCGATAAACGCGGCTGATATGGGCGAAGTTCCTCATGTCGAGATCAGATGAAAAGTCCGGCCGATCAGCCAGGCTTTTCCTGCATGGATTGCCTTATCGGCAGACCTGGGTTTCCTTGATGACCGTGTGGCCGTGGCGGCGGATCTTTTCCGTCTTGGTGAAGCAATCGCGGGAAACGTGGCGCCCTCATGTGATGGCGGTAGTAGGGCCGTTCCAAATGACGATAATAGGGACGCGCATCATCCGTGGTGATGGTCACACTTGCCGCCTCGGACGGCATTGCGGAAAAGATGGACGCAGCAGCGAGCGTGCAGGCAAGGACAAACCGTTTCATGACGAGCGCCTCTCTTTTCTGAGTTGGTCACGGCATCAACTCGCCGGAAGCCGTCGGTTCAATCACATAGGGTTACCGATTGTGTCGAAGGCAGAAACCTTTGACGCGCCGGATCGTTAGCGCAAGGGGATAGCCGGAGGCATCGAGCATGGGACCGATTGCAAGGATCATCACCATCGTCGCCGGGCTTGCCGGCGGCACGGTGTTTTCGCAGGCACCGGAATTTGCGCAGCAATACCGCCAGCGGATCGGCGGGGCGATCGACGAATTGCGGGTCATCGTCGAGGATTTCAATACTCAGGCCGCCGAGCACCATCTCGATCGCCAGCAGGCGCTGAACACCTATGCGCAATCGTCCGACGATTTCCTGCGCGACCGCGGCGTCTCGATGCAGAGCACGATCACGCGCTACGAAACGCTGCTGTCGCAGCAGCTCCATCTCGGCACCGCCGCACCCGTCGCCAAGCCTTTTGTTCTGCTGGGGAATGCCGATGACGTCGTTTTCGCCAATACCTGGCGCGACTTCGCGCCCGGCGTCCCCGTCAGCTTTGCGGGTCTCGTCTGGGGCGCGATTGGTTTTGTCGGTGGCTGGGCCGTGGCGGCGTTGCTGGGACTGGGGGCGCGGCGGGTCACGAGGACACGGCGAGTCCATCGTCAGGTGCGGTGAACCAATCGGTGGCGAACGTGGCACTGGCCCCGGAGCGTAATGATATCAGTCAAGCTTTGCGCTGAAATGCCCCCCGCCACACTTCGGAGGGGGGCGTCGATATATTGATCGGAACCGGTTCGTGCGCCTTTCCGGTGATCGGGCCAGAGAGCCTTGTTACGTGGACGCTGCCGCTTCCTTGGCGATGCCACCTGAAAGCAAACGCCAAATGCCGAATGCCACCACGCCCATCGCGAGGAAGATCACAAAGATCAGGAAGTTGTAGTAGATCATCGCTGCCAGCGCGACGAGGGCGAGCCCG
>NZ_VSZV01000248.1:0-17957 GCF_008919455.1 Rhizobium sp. PEPV16 | reverse complement strand
TGCCGAGCGCAGTGTCGCGGGTCTTATAGTGATAGAGGGCAGCGAAACGGTTCTCGCCCTGGGAAAAGGTCCATTCCTGCGCATCGTCGGACTGGTGCGCGGCGATCGCCGCCAGCTCCTCGGGGAAACGCAGGCCGTGATCGCGAATGCAGACGGCAAGCTGCGGCAAAGCGTGGACACGCCGGCCGTACCAGCCGCGGCCCCAGAGCAGTCGGGCGATAGCTGACAGTTCAACAGAGCGGCCGGGGCGCAGCGTATGTTCGTAGGAGCGGCCCTGGCTGCCGGTCAGCATGCCGTGATGGGCCGAACGGGCAACGATCTCCATCAGGCGGACGATGCTGGCGGCCGCCCGGTTGCGGATCGTCTCATCCGGCGCGCAGGCGGCGAGCGCCGTCAGCCCTTTGAGATCGATCGGAAAATAGGGAACGGAATTCCACTCAGCCATTTCCCAGCGCTCGAAATGATCGAGCCAGGCGCGGACACGCTCTTCGCCGACCTTCGTCTGCTCGGTGCCGGTGCGGCCGGAACGGACGAAGACGGCATCGGGGAAAAGCCTGCCGCCGAGATAGGCGGCGGTATGGAAGAGAAGCGCGTGGTTTTCCGAGAAATACCACTGAACGTCGTTGCCGGGCTCATCCATCCAGTAGCGGTAATTGAGGACGGCGTTCTCGATCCTGTCGCGCAGCGCAGGCGACAGCAGATCGCTCCAGCGCGTATAGGCAAAGAGCAGCGGCACCAGCACGAAATCGGCGCAGTCGTGACAATCCTCGATAACAGGCAGCATGGCCGAGATCATCGCCTCGGTTTCCTCGCCGCCCTGCCCCAGCGCAAGGCGCGCGAAAGCGCAGACCGTGTCGGGCTCCGAATGGGCGGCGACCTCGGCCAGCGCCTCGGCGACGCGGTCCTCAAGGGTGGCGGGTGCCTCGCCCTGTCGCTCAGGATGACAGATCTCGACGCCGAGCGTGCGACCGAGCGAAAGCGTACCTGCTTTGAACGTGATGCGGAAATGGCGGAAATCGGCGGGCATATCAGCCGAGGTTCCGAGCGCAAGTTTCGTTGCTCCCGCTTCCAGCTCGAAATCATAATCGAAGCGCTCGATCGACATGAAGTCGCCTTCGATCTCGATATGGCAGCTCAGTGCCACCGGCAGCGGCGCGGGGCAGAGGATGGTCACGTCTTCGCCCAGATAAGCGGTGCGGTCGAAGCGCATGCCTTCAAGGATCGCCTCCAGCGCATCCGCATCACCGGCGGCGATGGGAACGGGCACTGATGTTTCGACACTAGGCCCTTCGACATAATCCAGCTGGAAATAGAAACGGGCGTCACGCTCGGCGAGATCGTCGAAATAGACGCGGATCTCGTTGGGGCCGGCCGCCAGCTCGACCTCGAAGTCTTGCTGAGCTTCGAGATTGCGCTGGTAAGGCGCCATGAAACCCTGCTCGAGGCCATTGACGAAGAGGATCGCGCCGCCGCAGGTCGACAGCCGAAGCGTGGCACGTCCCGCGGAGCGGGCATCGAGGAAGGTACGCGCCCAGCAGCCGATGCGTGTCGGGCGAAACCAGAAGCCGGAGAGATCGACACGCGGTGAGGCAAAGGGAAGCCACCAGCGGACGGCATCGAATTCGGCTGTCGGCTGCGGCCGCCGGCCGGAGAAGGATTTTTTGAATTCGGTGCGGCAGGGATATTCATGCGGAATGAAGTTCTTCGTCTTGGTGACGAAGAAAAACGGATCCATGCTGCCGTCCATCGGACGGTCGGCGACGTCGTAGCGCTGCTGCCACAGGTCGGCGAGCTGCCAGTAGACGATCGGGCTAGCCTTGGCCGTTGCACGGCGGAGATGGGATTGCTGCTCGGCGGTCATACTTCAGCCCGCTCAAGCCTTGGAACGCCGTGTAAAACGCCGGCGCATGGATTGGCCCTCTAGCCGCATCTTCAAAGCCTCCCTGCTCTGCCGCTCGTCGCGGACTCCTCAGCAACGATTGTGCACAGGCATTCCATTTGCGCAATCTGAAAGATTTTTGCATAGTAACAGGCGGCGAGGAGACGACATGGCGGCGGAAGAGAAAAAAGGCAGGCGCACGCGCCTCGACGACATTGCCGCCAGATGCGGCGTCTCGATCAGCACGGTGTCGCGTGCGCTGGCCGGCGAAAAGGGCGTCAGGCCGGAGATCCGCAAGCTGGTGCTGGAAACGGCAAGTGCGGTCAGCTACGCGCTGCCGGCGAGCGTTGCCGGCAAGAAGGTCATGCTCGTCGCCTCCGGGGCGGCGATGATCGACTATGTCCGCAACCAGTTTACGGTCTACGTGCTCGAAGGATTGAATGCGCGAGCCGCCGCCCTCGGCATCGAACTGGCGATGCGCCCGGTCGCCGACAAGGGGGACGAAGCCCGCGTCGTCGCCGAGATGCGTGACGATCCGAGCTTCGGCGGCATGCTGATCCTGACCGTCGACGAAGAGGAGATGCTGGCTGCGGCCGCTGATCTCGGAAAGCCCGTCGTGCTCGTCAACAGCGACGATCCCTATATGCGGCTTTCAAGTGTTACGCCCTGCAACCGTTCAGCCGCCTTCATCGCCGCCGAGCGGCTGATCAAGGCCGGGCATCAACGCATCCTGTTCATGCTGAGGCCGGGTCGGCGGACGATCGAGCTGCGCCTCGAGGGTTGGCGCGATGCCCTGCAGCACCATGGGCTGACGGCCGATGCCGATCTGGTGCTCGAAGTCGACGACTGGCTGCCGGAACTCGGCGCCGAGGCGGTCACCCGTCTTGTCCGCGAGAAAGGACTCACCTTCACCGCCATCCTGACGGCGGGCGACAGTCTTGCCAATGGCGCAGTGCGCGGATTGCAGGCGATGGGTTATGCCGTGCCGCAGGACATCTCGGTCATGGGCATAGACGACCTGCCGCAGTCGGCCTTTCTCAATCCGCCGCTGTCGACGGTGCATATTCCGATGCGCGAACTCGGCTCCACCGCGCTCGATCTGCTGCGCGACATGATGCTCGGCCTTGCGGCCCCACGGCGGCGGGTCGAGCTTGCCTGCCATCTCGTCGAAAGGGGCAGCGTTGCGGCTGCCAGGCATGTGTCTGCCGTAACGGAAGGTCGCTGAACCCACCGCGATCGAGGATATCAAGCCTCGATAAAACTCGCTTCGAACAGTTCTCGCGCATAGGCATCATGCGTGGTGCCGGTCTGCAGATCCGCTCTGGTGAGTTCGTCGACGAAACAACCGTTCTTCATGATCAGCACCCGGTCGCACATATGAGCGATGACCGCGAGGTCATGGCTGACCAGCAGATAGGTCAGTCCCTTTTCCTCGCGCTGATCGGCCAGAAGGTTGAGAATTTCCGCCTGGACCGAGACGTCGAGCGCCGATGTCGGCTCGTCGAGCAACAGGATGGGCGGCGACAGGATCAGGGCCCGGGCGATTGCCACCCTCTGCCGCTGGCCGCCGGAAAGCTCGTGCGGGAAACGGTTTGCGAAGCTCGCCGGCAACCCCACCTGGATCAATGCCTTTTCGACTTTCGACCAGATGTCGGAATGGCCCATGGCGCGCAGCGGTTCCGCCAGGGCGGTGCCGATACGATGGCGCGGATGCAGGGATCCGTAAGGGTCCTGAAACACCATCTGAGCGAATTTCAGCTCCTCGCGGGAGCGCTTCTTGCCGATCGGTTTGCCGCCAAGTTCGATGTGACCGGTCCAACCGGCCTCCATGCCGGCCAGGCAACGCAGCACCGTCGATTTGCCGCATCCGGATTCACCGACAATGCCGAGCGTCTCCCCCTGGCCGACCTGAAAACTGATGCCCCTGACGACATGGTTGCTTGATTTGCCGGAGGCAAAGACGACATCGAGGTCACGCACATTGATCATTGCGCCGTCTCCAGATCGAGTTTCGTCCTGTCGAGAACCGCAAGCCGGCGAACCGGATTCCTGGGGTCGGGCAGCGCAGCGATCAGCCCGCGGGTATAGGGATGGCGCGCCTCCTCGAGACGGGTCAGCGTTTCCACGATCCGGCCGGCATACATGACGATGATGCGCTCGCAAAAAGCTGCCACCATGCGAATGTCGTGGCTGATCAACAGCAGGCCGGAATTGTTCTCGCGCACCAGCTCATCGAGCAACAGCAGCACGTCCTTTCGGACGCTGACATCAAGCGCCGAGGTCGGCTCGTCGGCGATAACCAGCTTCGGCCGCGCCAGCAGCATCATCGCGATCATCACGCGTTGGCCCATGCCGCCCGAGATCTGGTGCGGATAGAGCGCCATGGCCCGCTCCGGATCGCTGATGCGCACGCGCTCCAGCATGGCGCGGGCAGCCTCATGCGCCTGTTTCTTATCAAGACCGAGGTGAAGGCGGGCAGCTTCGGCGATCTGCTTGCCGATCGAAAGCACCGGATTCAGCGAATAGCGCGGATCCTGCATGATCAGCGCGATATCCTTGCCGCGCAGCGCGCCCATCTGACGTTCGTTCTTCGACAGCAACGAATTGCCGGCGAGATCCAGGCGTTCGGCTGATACCACCGCTGCCGGCGGCAGAAGGCGCATGATGGCGCGGCCGGTCGTCGATTTGCCGGAACCGGATTCTCCGACGATCCCGACACGTTCGCGCCCGACGTCGAAAGTCACGTTGGAGACGGCGGGCACGGCGCCTCGGCCGAAACGAACGCTCAATCCTTCGACGGAAAGAACGGGCTGCAGATCACGATCTTGCATGGCGAGGATCCAGAATGTCGCGCAGAGCATCTCCGGCGATGTTGAAGGCAAGGCTGGTGAGGAGGATGGCGATACCCGGCATCACGGCAACCCACCAATAATCGAGCATGAACTTGCGGCCGCTGGAGATCATCGCGCCCCATTCCGGCGCCGGCGGCTGGGCGCCAAGCCCGAGGAAGCCAAGGGAAGCGGCCGTCAGGATGATACCCGCCATGTTGAGCGTCAGGCGAACGATGACGGATGGCACGCACATGGGCGCGATATAGAGGAGAAGAATACGCATCGGCGAGGCGCCATAAAGGCGGGCGGCGACCACGTAGTCGGCGTTTCTGACGACAAGGGCCTCGGCGCGCGCGAGTCTCGCGATCGGCGGCCATGCGGTCAACGAAATCGCGATGATTGCCGTGGTCAATCCGGCGCCGAGTGCCGCAGCAAAGGCGAGCGCCAGGATCAGCGACGGGAAAGAGAGAACGATGTCGGTGGCGCGCATCAGCAGCGCATCGGTGCGCCCTCCGAAGAAGCCGGCAACGACGCCGATCAACAGGCCGATCGGCCCGACGATCAGGGAGACCGAAAATACGGTCTGGATGGTGATGCGCGTGCCAAAGATCAGGCGGCTCAAGATGTCGCGGCCGAATTCGTCCGTGCCGGCCAGATGCGCGAGGCTCGGCGGCTGCAAGGCATCACCAAGCCTCTGCACGACCGGATCGTAAGGCGCAAGCAGCGGCGCGAAGATCGCGATCAAGCAAAGCAGACCGAGGATGACGAAGCCTCCGAGACCAAGCGGCTCGGCAGCCAATTTGCGGCCGGCGCGCGCAAACGAAGCCGCGATACGGGTCGACACACTTGGAGGGCGGATCTCTATCTCGCTGCGGATGACATCGCTCATCGGGCCGCCTCCCGCATGCGCGGATCAAAGACGGCGTAAGCGACGTCGGCCAGGAAGTTCAACAACATGAAGATGAATCCCACAATGATGGTGCCGGCGACGATGGCGTTCATATCGCCGATCATCAGCGCGTTGGTCATGTACTGGCCAATGCCCGGCCAGGAGAAAACGATCTCGGTCACGACAGCGCCTTCGAGCAAGCCGCCATAGGAAATGGCAAGGATGGTGATCAGCTGCACCGCAATGTTCGGCAGGACGTGGTGCCAGATCGTGCCGAGGGGGCTCACCCCCTTGGCTCGGGCCGCGATGACATAATCCTGGCTCAACTGCTCCAGGGTGAAGCTGCGCGTCATGCGGGTGATATAGGCCATCGCCGCATAGGCAAGGATGACGGCCGGAAGAATGATATGGCCAAGCGCATTCCAGAAGATTTCCGTCTCGCCCTGCAGCAGGCTGTCGATCAACAACAGCCCGGTGTGCGGCGTGACGAGGCCTTCGTAAAAGACGTCAATCCTGCCCGGCCCGCCGACCCAGTTGAGGCCGGCATAAAAGATGACGAGCCCGACGATGCCGAACCAGAAAACCGGGATCGAATGACCGACGAGCGCGACCACGCGGGCCGTCTTGTCGATGAAGCTGTCGCGAAAGAGTGCTGCGACCAGCCCGAGCGGCACACCGACGAAGGTCGAAATGATCACCGCCAGCGTCGCAAGTTCAAACGTCGCCGGAAAGGCTTGAGCGAGATCCGAAGAGACGGGATTGCCGGTGAGGACGGCCGTGCCGAAATCACCATGAGCCAGGCCGTTCAGATAGAGGAAAAACTGCTGGTAGATCGGCAGATCGAGCCCAAGACGCGCCCTCATCGCCGCATAGGCAGCGGGATCGGCAAGCTCGCCGACGATTGCGCCGACCGGATCGGTGGGCAGGACGCGGCCGATCACGAAGGTCACACATAAGAGGATGAACAGGCTGACCAGCAAATGCGCCAGGCGTCGGCCAAATTCGGCTACGGAGAGTTCCTTCATGATCGGCTGTCCTGGAGTATTACTGGGTTTCGACCTTGGTCACGTTCTCGAGACGCGTCAGCTGAGACGGGTGGCCGACATAGCCCTCGACCTTGGTGGACAGGACGATCGGTTCAAAGCGCTCGAAGAGCGGAAGCACCGCCGGCTTCTGTTCGACGAACATCTTCTGCATCTGAACATAGAGTTCACCGCGCTTCTTGGCGTCCGGCTCCATGGATGCCTTGGCCGTCAAGGCCGTCAGCTCGGGAATGTCCCAGCCCGAACGCCAGACGAAATTGCCGGCATTGTTGGCTTCCTTCGAGTTGTCGGGATTGGAGGAAAACTGCTCCATCGAACCGAGCACGTTCGGCATATAGGCGCTGGTCTGCGGGATCAGCAAATCGAAATCCCGGGCGCGATGGGCGGCGATGATTTCCGAGCCGTTGCCCTGCTGGATGTCGATCTTGATGCCGATCTGGGCAAGCGATGCCTGGATGGCGGTGGCCAGATCGATGCGCGGCGTTTGCGCAATGGTCTTCAGCGACAGCGAGAATCCGTCCTTGAAGCCTGCCTCACTCAGCAGCTGCTTGGACTTTTCGACATCGAGATGCCAATCGGGATTCGGGATGGCATATTCGAAATTCTCCGGAACCGGAACGTTTCTCGCCCGCCCGTATGGGCCCATGATGGTCTTTTCGATGCCCTTGTAGTCGATGCCGTAGGCAATGGCTTCGCGAACCTTCGGATTGGCGAGGTATTTGTTGCCGGCATTCATCGACAGCACGTAGAAACCGCCCGTCGGAATACGCTGGATGGCAAAGCCCTTCTTGTCCTGGAACGTCGCGAGATCCGATGCGGTGAGCGCGCTGGCAATATCGATATCGCCGCGTTCGAGCATCAGCCGTTCGACCTGGCTTTCAGGCACATGCCGGACGATGACGCGGCGCATTTTCGGCGCGCCGGTCATATAGTCCTTGTTGGCATCGAGGATCACCAGTTCGTTCGGAGACCAGCGATTGAGGGTGAACGGACCGGAGCCGGCCGAATGCGTTCGCATCCAGGCGTTTCCGTAGTCGTTGTCGACGGCATGGCTCTCGACCTCGACGCTGTCGACCACGCTGGTGGTGGTCGTCGTCAACCGGTAGAGCAGAAGCTCGGCCGTCACCTGATCGGAGAGATCGATCCGCACCGTCTGGTCGTCGACGGCCTTGACGAGCTTTTCGACATTGTCCTTGTCGTAGCCGACGCGCTTGAGGTTGGCGGCGGCGGCCTGGTCCATCTTCAGGAGCCGGGCCAATGAATAAACGACATCCTTAGAGGTGACCGGATTGCCGGAGGCGAAATTGGCCTTGCGCAGCGTAAACGTGATGCCCTTGTCGTCCACCTTCCAGCTTTCTGCCAGCTGCGGAAGGATCTTGCCGTCCGCCGTGCTGGCAACCAGCCGATCGTACAGATTCGACATGATCTCGACCGCCTTGCCTTCGGTCGCCTGGTGCGGATCGAGCGACAGAACCTGCGCTAGCGAGGTACCAATCACCAGCTGGTCTTGCGGCGTAGCGGCCTGCAGCTGTGGTGCCGATATCGTCAGGGCGCCGATGACAGCGCCGACGAACAAGCTTTTAGAAAAATGCTTCATTGTCACTCCTCCCTGGATTACGATAGGAAACATATTATGTCGTCCGTATATCGTATTATGATTTAACGAAGTCCGATAGGGTTGACAAGGCCCGAGCGGCAGAGACTTGATGCGAAGGGATTGGGGAGCCGAAAATGACGACACTCAGCCGTGGCCGGCAAAGACTGGCGCAACAGGTTATCGATCAGTTGCGGGCGCAAATCGAAACGGGGAAGCTGCGCGTCGGCGACCAGTTGCCGACAGAGCCGCAGCTTGAAGCGACATTCGGCGTCAGCCGCACGGTGGTGCGCGAGGCTATCGCCGATCTGAGGTCAGCCGGCTTCGTCAAGCCGATCCAGGGCAAAGGCGTCTTCGTCGCGGATCCGAAGGCGCATTCGGTCCTTTCTTTAACGCCGGTGGAAATCAAGAGCATTCCGGAAACCCTGGAATTGCTGGAGTTTCGCATGGCCGCCGAGGGTGAAGCGGCAGCGATCGCCGCCTATCGCCGCACCGCCGAGCAGGAAGCTGCGATCCGCGAAGCCAACCGCAGAATGGCAAACCTTATCGAGACAGGACAGCAGACGGTGGAGGCGGATTATGCCTTCCACATGGCGATTGCTGCCGCCACGAACAATCGATTCTACGTTGCCGTCTTGCGCCAGTTCGGGCCGAAAGCCATCCCCCGCGGCCAATTTCCGACGCTTCCCGAGGCCAATGACCGTGACTATCTTCAGAAGGTTTATGCCGAACATGTCGAGATTCTGTCGGCGATTGCCGACCAGGATCCGGAGCGGGCGCGACAGGCAATGCGGGCGCATATGCTGGCCAGCCAGCGCCGTTATCGCATGCTCGCGGAGCAGCAATAGGGCTCGACACTCTCAAAAATTCATATTATGTCATATGACATTGAATAATTTCGGAAGAGACTCAAATGTATCTGGGAACACAGGTCGCCGCGCGGGATGACGACGATTATCGTATCTTCGCGCAACTGGGTGTGAAGCATATCAACGCCGATCCGCCGGGGAAGCCGAGCAGCTGGACGCTCTCCGATCTCGAGCGCCATCGCGACAAGGTCGAAAGCTTCGGCCTCATCCTCGACATGATCCAGTTGCCGCTGCCCTCGCAGCCGATCGAGAAGGCTTCCTATCCCGATATCCTGCTTGCCGGCCCCGAGCGCGACAGACAGATCGACGCCGTCTGCAAGCTGATCGAGAATGTCGCCGCCGCCGGCATTCCCGCGGTGAAGTACAATCTCAACCTGATCGGCATTCCCCGCACACCGGATGAGCCGGGACGCGGCGGGTCGCTGAATGCCAGCTTCCGCTGGGACAAGACGGACCAGCAGGCCGAGCCCGGCCTTGCCGGCGTGCTTTCCGAAGACGAAAACTGGGAGCGGATCGACTATTTCCTCGAACGCGTCGTTCCTGTCGCTGCAAGCAACCGCGTCCGGCTCGCCTGCCATCCGCACGATCCCTATACGCCGCCGGGTTATCGCGGCGTCACGCGTGTCTTGGGTACGGTGGAAGGCCTGAAGAAATTCGTGCTGATGCGCGAAAACCCCTATCACGGCCTCAATTTCTGCCAGGGTTCGATCGGCGAGATGCTGGAAAATCCCGGCGAGGAAATCGACGATGTCATCCGCTGGTTCGGCCAGCGCGGCAAGATCTTCAATGTTCACTTTCGCAATATTCGCGGCGGCAAGCTGTCCTTCATGGAAACCTTCCCCGAAGAAGGCGACATGGACATGGTCCGCTCGGCTAGGATCTATAAGGAAGTCGGGTTCAAATACATGCTGATGCCCGACCATGTGCCGACCGTCAGCGGCAAGGATCCAACCGCCACCGCATTTGCCTTCTGCTACGGCTATATCGCCGCACTTCTGCAAGTGCTCGAGAGCGAGTGACCCGGTTTTCAACACCTAAGACATAGGACTTCATGATGAACCCGATTGAATTGAAGAAGGCCGTCGGTAGTGGCCTCCTGTCGTTTCCGGTGACCCATTTCGACGATCAACTCAAATTCGACGAAGCGAAGTACCGCCGTCATGTCGAGTGGCTCGCAGGTTACGACGCTGCTGCACTGTTTGCCGCCGGCGGCACCGGAGAGTTCTTCTCGCTTAATCCGGCCGAGATTCCGCAGGTGATCCGGGCCGCCAAAGCGTCGGCGGGCAAGACGCCGATCATTTCGGGAACCGGCTACGGCACGTCGCTCGCCATCGAGATCGCAGTCGCGGCCGAAAAGGCCGGCGCGGACGGACTGCTGCTGTTGCCGCCCTATCTGATGTTTGCCGAACAGGCAGGTCTCATTGC
The DNA here is from genome assembly GCF_008919455.1 of Rhizobium sp. PEPV16. NCBI lineage: Bacteria > Pseudomonadati > Pseudomonadota > Alphaproteobacteria > Hyphomicrobiales > Rhizobiaceae > Rhizobium > Rhizobium sp. PEPV16. The sequence goes on along the minus strand of NZ_VSZV01000248.1, from coordinate 7,427 downwards.
CCACGTCAAGGCGGTCTGCGAATCGGTCGGCATCGGCGTCATCGTCTATAATCGCGACAACGCCATTCTGACCGCCGACAGCATCGCGCGCCTGGCGGAGGAATGCCCGAACCTGATCGGCTTCAAGGACGGCGTCGGCGATGTCGACAAGGTGATCGAGATCACCACGCTGCTTGGCGACCGCCTCGTCTATGTCGGCGGCATGCCGACCCATGAGGTTTATGCCCAGGCCTATTTCGCCGCAGGCGTGACGACCTATTCATCGGCCGTTTTCAACTTCGTGCCCGCGCTTGCCCAGCGCTTTTACGGCGCCTTGCGCACCGGCGATCAGGCAACCGTCGACGAGATCCTGAAAGGCTTCTTCTTCCCCTTCGTCGCCTTGCGCAACCGCAAGAAGGGATATGCCGTCTCCATCATCAAGGCCGGACTTCGCGTCCTCGGGCAGAACCCAGGCCCCGTGCGCCCGCCTCTGACGGACCTTACCCAGGAGGAGCTCGCGCTGCTGGAAAAGATCGTCCAGGCAAACGGCGTCACACGGATCGCGGCGGAATAATCTATCGCGGCAGTAGGCCGCCGGGATGGCCCGGCGGCTGTCCGGTTCGCACCAGCAACGGACATCGGCTCGGCTTGGATAGACGACTGCTACGGGGCCGGCAGCGGCGCGTCTGTTATCGGGGCGAACTCAGGAGAAGCTGCCATTCGGCATTCGACCCCATGTCGGACATTCGCGCGTTATAATCTGGTATGCATTGCGCCGGCTCTACAACATCATCGATCCTGAATAGTTGTCGATTTGGCATTCATGGGCGCAAAACCAAACTGTGCCTTGAAGGCTCGGCTGAAGGCTGCTTCGGAATCATAGCCCACTTGCCTGGCGACCGACCCAACCTTGGCATCAGGCTGGCGCATCAAGCCCAAGGCGAGCGCCAGCCGCCAGCGGCTGTGGTAGGAAAGTGGCGCTTCTTTCACCAATGCTGTAAATCGTGCCGCGAAGCCGGACCGGGACAGGCCCGCCGCCCGCGCCAGATCGAGCACGGTCCAGCGCCGATAAGGTTCGTCGTGGATGGCCTTGAGCGCGCGGCTGATGCGCGCATCCCCGAGCGCTCCAAGCCAGCCGACATTGCCGTCCCGCTCGATCCGCACCCAGCTACGCAGGATACTGATCACCAGCACGTCGATCAGCCGTGAAATCATGATGGACGCGCCGGGATATACCTCCTGGGCTTCCTTCATCATGAAGTAGCCAAGGCCCTCGGCCCATCCGGCGGTCTCGCCGCTGGCTTTTGGAATGTGAATGACCGACGGCAGGGCCGATACGAGCCAGGGCACAGAAGCGCTTTCGAACCGAAAAGCTCCAGCGATAAGCTTGGTCTGTCGGCCGCCTCCGCCGTGGGAGACATTGAGTTTTTCGGCGGTAACCTGCGCCGCCATCAGGGCTGCCAAGTCAGCCTCAGTTTCACACTCGCCATCGCTCAAGCCGTGTCCAAGGCCCCGCGGCAGCATGATCAGATCGCCAGTTGCCACCTGCAAGGCATGGCCCTGATCATTCACAACCGTCAGCCCCCCTTCGAGCACGATGAAGAAATAAGCCGCCCCGGGATGAAAGCGTAGCGCCCATGGTTGGCTGAGCTCGACTGTAAAGACGATTTCGCCATGCAGGCTGACCATGGCCAAAATCTGGGAGAGCAGATCCACCCGAGAGGCAAGCATGATCGCATTTTTGGACGACGGAGCATGCATTCCGGGGCTCTGGTCATGGTGATCCATTTCGGTAGGCCCTAGTTTTGTTTTGTCTTCAACGAGGAATTATCTGGCAGTTCAAGTGTTTGCGCGAAGGTAAGGCCATCCTGGTCTTCCTGCCGTCGTATAGCCGACAGCATTGCAGATTATCCGAATTAAGCAATCGCGCTGATGCGCCCTATAGGAGCTCCAAATGAAATCTCTTCTTATGTCCGCCCTAATGTTAACGACCGCAATGCTTGGTGCTGCACCCGCAAGGGCCCAGCCGGCTCTCCCGGACCAAACAATTAAGAATATCGTTCTTGTCCACGGCGCCTTCGTCGACGAAACCAGTTGGGACGGCGTCGCTGCAATCCTGACCGCCAAGGGCTACAAGGTGACTGCGGTAAAGAACCCATTGACCTCGCTTGCTGACGACGTCGCTGCCACCAATGCGGTGCTGGATGCGCAAAATGGCCCGGTTGTCCTGGTGGGCCATTCCTGGGGTGGCGTGGTGATCGGCGAGGCGGGCGACAACGCCAAGGTGGCATCACTCGTCTATGTCTCGGCCTTTGCGCCCGAGAAAGGTGAAACCATCACAGCATTGGCAGCCAGCGGTCCGGCAACCCCCGGAGCGGCGGCCATTCGGCCCGACGCAAAGGGTTACTTGACCATCGATCCTGCAGTATTCCCCAGTGCAGTGGCGGGCGACCTGCCCAAGAAGATCGGTGAACATCTGGCAGCGCACCAGATGCCGATCAACCACACTGCCTTCGATGCGCCTGCTGAGGTCGCGGCATGGCACGACAAGCCAAGCTGGTACGTCCTGAGCTCCAAGGACCTGGTCCTTGATCCCCACGCCCAGGCTTTCTTTGCCGAACGAATGAAGGCCAAGGTGACGACGGTCGAGGGTAGCCACGCCTCGCTGGCCTCGCACGCCAAGGAAGTGGCTGCGGTCATAGAAGCGGCCGCAGGAGCAAAGTAGCCCTCGTCAACCGGTGCTGTCGCCCGCCTAGCGGTGGTCGGTAGCATCGATGTGCAACAATCCCAGTCGCAGGGTCGCACTCGCAGCGTTGACCCCGTATCACCGGCAACACTGTGATATTAGCGACGTTCAAACTGGCCGTCTTAACGCGTCTCCGGCCGCGGCGAATAGCTCGAGCAGAGCCCCCCACTGCCCACACGCCATCGCATCGGACAGCGCCGCACTGGCAACCGCCGGATTAGGACTCAGCCATCACGCCCCCTCACCGCCCATGAGGTGGTGTCGTGATCGGGGTGCTGGTTGCTGCTCTCCTTGATCGCCGCGGCCCAGTCGGCGCCGTTGTTTTCGGTCGAACCGGTATTTTCTATGCCCGTGATCGTATCGAACCATGCCACCATGTTCTCGGTGCAGGTATTGGCAAGCGGCGAGAAGGTGTGCGGATCGTCAAGCGAACCGATCATCAGGTTGGTGCGACCGTTTTCGAGGTGGTGGAAGAACAATGGCGTGCCGCAATTGGCGCAGAAGCCGCGCTCGACAAGCTCCGAGCTCTTCCAGACGCTCGGCTTGCCGCGTGTCCAGCTGAGCGCATCATCGGGCGCGGCGACGAGCGCGGCAAAGATGTTGCCCGAGGCTTTCTGGCACATGCGGCAATGGCAGAGATGCGAATTGTCAAACATAGCGGTTGCGAGGTAGCGCACGGCACCGCACTGGCAGCCGCCGCTCACCTCCATCTCGATGCGTTTCATTTTTTCTCCTCGTTCAAGAGGCGGGTTTGGGCTTAATCTCTTTTAGGTTTTCGTCTTTTGATCGTCCAGCCTCCCGGAGCGGATCCAGTTCCGGTGTTCGTGGGCGTGGTTTGCCAGACCAGATGGACCCGACTTCTCGATCGTCTGCCCATAACTTCCGCTTCAACCGACGGTTAAGCGGTGGCAGAATCTCGCAGAGACTGTCGGCTGGGTCCGCAGCCGTGAAGTTCCGGCCGTTTTAAACCTCGAATACTTTCGACATCGGCGGCCTCCTTCTGACTTGCCTTGCTAGATCACCATTTCGCGCAAATCGCGGATAATTCCGCCGGGGCCGGCCTCGGCTGCAGCGTCTACGCCAATCTTCGTGAGCCAGCACCACATGCTGACCCGGTGGAAAAGAGTGTAGAGCCGAAGCGCCCTTTCGGTGTCCGGGTGATCGACCGAGCCGTAACCTTCCAAAATGGGCTGGTAGCTGCGCGGGTCTTCATGTGCAGAACAGAAAAGGGCCTTGGCCAAGTCGAAGAGCTTGTCCGCAGCGCGTGCGTTTCCGAAATCGACAAGCCCACTCAACTCAAGTCCGCCAGCCTTGCCACGCAACGCTAACACATTGCCCTGATGAAGATCGTCGTGGGCGAGGACTGCACCGTCGCTTGTGTCGAAAAGATCGAAGCTGCCTTTTGCAAATCGTTGCAGATGACGTGCCAGCTCGGGATCGCCGCCAAGATCGCGAAACCGCCGAAACACATCGTCAAACGCCGCGATCATATAATCTGCGTTCGTGGGTACCGGTTTGTCGATGCCGTTGCCATGCACGTAGCCATACCCAGGCATCGGTACTGCATGAATGCGTCTTAGAAGCTCCCCCATCTGGCGATAGGCGTTTTTGATATCAGGCTCCGCCATCCAATGACGAAGCGAGCGGCCGGGCAGATGAGTCAACAAGGAATAGCGTAGCGGCAGAAGGGACCGCGATTCATCGACGCGCAGCCAAGTGGGAACCGGCAGCCTCAAATCGTTGAGCCAGCCCGCTACGAGCGCCTCCTTAGACGGTCCCCACTCGGGCTTGTCCGGATAAATCTTGAGAACCAGCGACCCATAATCGGAATTCGCAAGATCGATCTTGTAGACCTCAGTGCTGCCGCCCTCCAGCCGGGAGAAACCGCTGATGGCGAGATCGGGCTCAAGGTGCTGGATGAGCCGCAAAACAGTTTTGGCGTCCAGTTCGAAAGTCATCCTTCGTCTCTGTGAAATAGCATGCGACCCTGTTGTCGCGCTTTCGCCTAACGGGATAAGCTCTCTGCATCTCACTATAATCACGGCAATTGCGCAATCCTGACGAGGAACTCCGACGGCGGGGATGACGCGTCGTCAAACAAGAACGGTCTCCAACATGCGGCGATTGCGGAGTATCCAGGCCGCACTCTTTGTTCTCCATGTTATTGCCCAGAGTGGCTCAGGGTCCGTACTTTCCGCCGTGACGCTGGATTCGATTGCCTGTGCTGCTGCATCGAGCACTGCGAATTCGATCAACTGATCGATGAACCCCCTTCGAGCTTTCTGTGAGAGGCCATATCCGTCGAGCAGCATGCGGACCTGTCGTGCCCTCGCTGTTGCTGAGCCGAGGCCCACCTTTTCCGCGATGTCATCATCATAGAGCTGCGCGTTCAACCAGCCTGCCTGCACCAGTTCGATATCCTGGCGCACTGGGCCGGCAACCTCCCAATCAATCAAAGCAATCGGCAGGCCTGCACCGGATACAATGTTCCAAGGTCCAGTGTCGCAGTGACCAATGACCAGTGGACCGCGACCGACGGTGCGGCCAAACCAAGGTCGCCATACGGCACCCTTCGGAACTGAAAATGAACTGGTGGCGTCGTGCAGTCGTCTGAGCATATCCCCCAACCGGGGAAATGCGTCGTCGGCCCAAGGCCCGGGATGAAGAATTTCACCCTCGATGAATGATAAAGATTCGCGTCCTTGCTCGTCGAAGCCGCAGCCTATCACGCGCGGTGCTTCAGAAAAACCGGAGCGCTCAAGATGCTGCAGAAGACTTATGACCGTATGGGACCATGGACCCGATGCGCGAAAGACCACGCTACCGCGTCGCGAAACGCGGGTACGCCCGCCGCCGTCCAATGAAGTCTCTTCTTCCATGCGGACGTATACCTTGGGGAAGTCCTAACGCCAAAATTGTCGGATCACTCAGGCAATTTCGGCGGCCACGATTGATGTTGACGATCTCGAACCACCCCAGGCGATCATCCCTGATGCATGCAAATGACCTGAAGATTTCCGGAGTTATGAAGCAAATACCACCAATGGCAGTTTACGGTCTAGGGAGTAGTGGCCGAGGTCTTGCGGCCGGTTCGCGTCAATAGCTGCCCCCCAAGCACCCTCGTTCAGCAGCCCCGCTCTCGATGCTTAGCCATCGGATCAGTTGAGGCGAAATACTCCTGTCAGGAACTTCTTCACCGTGGCTTGCGCTGCCTCGGTCGCAGCTTTGTCGTAGCCCACTGTTGAACCGAGTTCCACACAAGCATCATTGAAGGTGAAGGGTTTGCCAGTCTCGACATTGATTATCTTGCCGTCTTCCTCGCGGCGCTGACAATTGCGAGAGGATTGTGCGCTTTGGGCAACGGAAACAAACCGCGCATCGGGGTTATCGAACCCGTGGTGCGCGCCGGGATACTCGGTCATGACAGCGTCCTTTCCGGCGGCGTTGAGACGCGTGATGTAATCAAGGCACGACACAGCCAGCGTCGTGTCGTCCGCCGCGCCGTGGAATTCGCGGACTGGTGCGTCTGCTATGTCGAGCTCATCAATGAAGTGAAAGTTGCACGCAGGGTAGAACGAAAGATGTGCGGCAATTCGCGCCTTTGCTGACCCATGGAGAGCTTGGAAGCGCCGCATGCTGGTATAGAGCGCTGCGGTGCCGCCGCGCGAGAAGCCCATCACGGCGATGCGTGACGGATCGATCCGTGGGTGGGCCGCGAGCACGTCGACGGCGCGATAGGTGTCGTAGAATTGTGCGAAGGAGCTCAGCCGCGACTGATCTGTCTCGACCTGGTCTATGCCTCGTCCGCTGAAGCTATCAAGGCGGAACGTGGCGATGCCCATTCTGTTGAGAAATTCGCCCCATCGGACTGCTGGCGTGCTGTTGGCAGCACCATTGGAGCCATGGAGCAGAATGACGGCTGGCAGATGCTCATTCCAACTGGGAAATCTGAGCTGACCAGTCAGCGTCACAGCAACTCCGTTCGCCGTATTCCCCAGCAAGAACTGCTCGTCCGTCAAGGTGAGCGACGGCACTGTCAATGTCTCGTCTGAGGGAAATTTCGGCCGGACTTCCCCGGCGTATCCGTGCGCTGCGAACAGTGTCACGATGCACAGAGTGAGGGCGGCTCCAATGAAGCGTGCCATGTCAAGCACCTCCGACTGGCGCTCAACTTAGCACGTTACGCCGCCAAACCATATGACTCCCTCGACTTGAGTCGCATTTGCTCCAACGGCTGTTGCGCCTAGAGCGCCACGCCGGTGCCTCGGTCGAAGACGTGCACCTGATCACTCGTAATACTTGCCTCGAACACGGCGCCGTAACGGGCGGGATATTCGCCGTCGACGATGGCGGTCACCTGCTGGCCGGCAAGATCGAAGACGACATGGGTCTGGGCGCCTGTCGGTTCCACCAGCATCGTCCGGCCGGCGAGCGGCGTACCGGCGGCGACACCGGGAACGAGATGTTCGGGGCGCAGGCCGATGGTGACGGCCTGGCCGGCCTTGACCTTGCGGTCGGGTGCGATGCGGATTGCCGTGCCGTCCCCGAGGCGGGCGGCTGGCTCACCGTTTTCGCCGTCGACCGTGCCTTCGAGCATGTTCATCGCCGGTGATCCGATGAAGGCGGCGACGAAGAGATTGGCGGGTTTCCTGTAAAGTTCGAGCGGCGTGCCCTCTTGCTCCACCCTGCCCTGAGTGAGCAC